>CAYNUM010000048.1:4107-9804 GCA_964400025.1 uncultured Croceivirga sp. | reverse complement strand
TGTTTGAATTGTAACAATTGTTTTATAAAGATAAAATTAAAGATTACCCTTACGAAAGTTCAATTGAAATCATGGCGGTTTTAACCTAGTTCAAACTTCGGTATTGACCAGGACTGAGCCCTGTTTTGGCCTTAAAAAGCTTGTTGAAACCTTGAGGGTATTCAAAACCTAAACTAAAAGCGATTTCACTAATGCTATCATTACTTCCCAACAAATGGCTTTTGGCTTTCTGGATGACATAGTCCTGAATATGCTCTTTGGCGCTATGTCCAGTCTCAGATTTAATAAGATCACCAAAGTAGTTTACGGAAAGATTCAACTTCCCTGCACATTCCTTTACCGTCAATACCCCATTGGAGAGTGGAGACTTGGACTGGTAATAACTTTTAATGAGTTTATTAAACTGGGTTAAAATATCTTTGTTCAGATTTGTTCTTGTAAAGAATTGCCTGTCATAAAAACGCTTGCTATACTTTAAAAGGAGCTCAATATTTGAAACAATCAAATCTTGACTGTGTTTGTCGATATTCTGGTTGTACTCATCTTTAATCTTTTCAATCAAGTCAGTTAGAGCACTTTTTTCTTTGTCCGATAGATGAAGGGCCTCATAAAGCCCGTAATCAAAAAAGGAATATTCATCAATAGTTTTGCCCAATTCAGATTTTCGAATTAAATCGGGGTGAAAGAGTAGGGTCCAGCCAGAGCTGCCTTGAATCTGTTCTTGATTTTCAATTTGAATGGTCTGATTTGGTTTAATGAACGTCAAGGTGCCTTCTTCAAAATCATAGGAATTTCTACCGTACAACATCGAACCCGAAAAGCCTTGCTTTAAGTTAACTTGGTAGAAATCAAAAATGTATTTTGCATCCCCATAATCAAAATTGGTGATATGGTCGTCAATTGGTATTACAGATACAAGAGGATGATTCGGCTTTTCCAAACCAAAGATTTGATGTACCTTACTAATGGATTTTATTCGCACTAAATCTGCCATTGTCTTGCTTTTTAATTTCCCTCAACCCTCGACTTTAAGGCCTCATTTAGTCTTTGGTAGGCCTTTTCTACGGGCTCAGGATTCCAAAAATGAACTCCCAAACCCTTATAATCCTCGTGGATAATAATCACCGTAGTTTCTCCCGCTGGTTCTAAGACATATTTATGATCGAAAGTAAGTACAGCAGGAATACCTCCTTTTTGATTGAGTAATTGATTTGGGATTATTTCAATCACTTTTGCCCCTATTTTACTTATAGTGCTAGCATCTTGTGTAAATTGATAGGTAACCTTACCACCTTCCTTAACATCTCCCTCTATAAGTAACATTGTTGGGTTCCATTCGGGATAAGCCTTTATGTCGGTAAGGACTTTCCACACCTTTTCCGGATTTGCATTAATGGTGATTTCACTATGAACAGATTTATTTCCAGTAAATATCAAAATCACTAAAAGTGCTAATATGCCCAATACTATGTACATAATCTTTTTCATTTTAAATATCTTTCAAACCAGTTAAGAATGGGTTCAGAGTTTTCACCAAGCCAAGAATAAGCAGCTCCTCTTTTCTTCTCTAAATTAAGCCAAAGCATTTCTTTCTCTACTTCCAGTGCATCGAAATACTCTTTTACCATGTCAATATTAGTCATTGGGTCATTGGAATTTTGTATGACCATGGTTGGTATATGAATGTTTTTAACGTATGGTAGGAAAGCATTTCCGGTTAAATCTGTGTTTCTTTTTTCTTTATTGTATTTGTTACCTGAGTTGATTAGGAAACTTGGCAATCCCATGGCCTTCACAAAATAGTCATAGGTTAAGGGCTGTACGGAAATCATCGTCTTTAGGTTTTTAAATTGTTTCATATCTTCAAGACCAAAAGCGAAGGTACTGGCTCCTTGACCCATACAGATAGAAAGTAATCCAATATTCGCATTGGAATAGTCTTGATGATTAGAAATGAAGTTCACAGCGGCCAAAACATCTTTTCGTTCATCCTTGCCCCAGGTTACCCAGCCCGTTTGTTCACTATTTCCATGGTTACGCATATCGTACATTAGTACCGAATAGCCTGCTTCAGTCAAGTATTTGGTATGATTCAAAAAATGAATGTCGCTTGTCCAAAGTGCATTCCTCATGATTCCCTTTCCCTCTTGGGTAAATCCGCAACGGGAACATTGCACTCCAAAGTGGGATTGAATTATTACCTTATCAGTGCCGCCTATAACCAACCAACCGGATAGATTTACGCCATCTGTTGTTTTAAAGGTTACATCTTCGTACTCTAAGTTATATTTCTCTGGGGTTTCAAAAACAGGGGATTTCCCTGGTTTAATCATTAAATCTGAAATCTGTTTTCCAAACATTGTAGTAGTTTTTTAAAATTGATACCACAAAATTATTGGCGGATATGAACCTAAATGTATCCAGATTCCAGTTTCAAGTATCCGTTTTACGGTTTGATTTCAGCTTTTTAGTGATATCCATATACAATTGCTCGTAATTTTCTACCATATGCCAGTGCCCTATGCCCTTGTACAATTGATTTGGGATGTCGTTTTCTAAAATGTAGTCTTGCGTTTCTTTTGGCGTGTCCAAATCTCCCCAGATATAGACTTTTTTGCAGCTCAGTTCCTTGAACGCTAAACCGCTTTTGTTGCCTAGAATATGCTCTTGACTAGTTAAGCTCCAATTTTTCATTCCATCCGGGTCTGCAAAGCGAACACTGCTGTAATACCGTTTATACCTTTCCTGAGTTTTGGCAGTTTCAAAGAGTTCGGCCTGAAAGGAATCCGAAAATTCCTCTGAGGATTCGAATTGTAGGGGTTTGCTAGAGAAGTAGCTGTCAGCTTCGGTAAGATTTCCTTCGATATTGAAGTAATATTCAATCCGTTCATTTAGGTTTTCACAAACCCAGGTTCCGATCAATCCTCCCAAGGAATGGGCCACGATACTCACCTTATTTTGGCCACTTGTTTCTTTGGCAATGATGTCGCTTAAGAGCAAGGCTTGCTCCTTAATACCAATGGCATTGGGCTGTACTGGACTTACGCCAAAACCAGGCAGGTCAACCACATAGATGTTGTAGTCTTCCACGAGTGGAGATTCAAAGACTTCTTTATAGGCCAATCCAGAATCCCCAAATCCGTGCAATAGCCAGATGGACGGCCGCGTATCCTGAATTTGATTCGTCCTAATAAAAATGTTATTCCGAACAATGATGTTCATATTGGGCTATTTAGTGGTAAAATAAGCGTTTCTATTGAAATTTAAATATTCTGATTTGTTTGCACATCACATCTCCAAAAAATGAATTCAGTCATTTTCCCTATATTTTCAGTGCTACAATTCTAGCCCAACCCATATGAAATACCTAAAGCCCCTGTTCGTCTTTGTTCTTGGTACTATTGTTCTTCTCATTACCCAATCGTTTCAGCAGTTATCGTTGATCAATCTCTTGACACAGTTGACATTATTCGCTCTAGTGGTCTGCTGGCCCATTTGGAAGACCGGTAGTATGTCGTATGTGGATATTGGCTGGCCATGGGGACTTTTTTGTATCGGTGTCCTAACTGCGCTGCTAAGTGAAGGCTATGTTTGGCGGGTTAGGGCAGTGGCCGCTGTTTATATTTTTATTGGCCTGCGCATGGGTATCGGAGCATTACAATTATGGCGCAAAGGCTATTTGAAAAAGGAATTGCCTCGATACAAATACCAACGTCGACGTTGGGAACGCGATGGTAAGACCAATACCCATTTGGCCATGCAAGTGGATGCCATAATGCAAGGTCTGGCGAATACCTCCTATCTGGCTTTGCCCGCATTTATTATTGCCTCAAATCCGAATCCAGAGTTTTCCATCTTTGAACTAATCGGGTTAATACTATGGATTTTAGCCTTCATCATGGAGACCGTAGCGGATGGCCAAAAACTAAAATTTGTCCGCAAAATGGCAGCTTTAGGCCAAAAGAACAAGGTGTGCGATATGGGACTTTGGAAGTATTCTCGCCATCCCAATTATTTTGCGGAATGGATGGTCTGGAACGCGCTTATAATTGCTGCCGTTCCCTCTTGGCTGGCGCTTCAATCGCAAGAACCGTTATGGTTATGGATTGTCCTTGGGCTTGGATTACTCTTTGTTTCTCGAATCATGTATGTAACACTGGTGTACGCGACAGGAGCCGTGCCAGCTGAGTACTATTCAAAATTGAAACGCCCCGATTATGCTGCTTACCAGCAACGTGTCAATCGGTTTTTTCCTGGGCCGCCCAAGAATTCTTGATAGTATGTCTGCAGGCAGAGAATTGTTACAAGAATTGTCATTTCATATCGTGTTCAATGCCCTCCAATCCCATAAGTACCAACCCATAATCTCGAATGGTTTCAATAATGGGTATGGCCGTTTTTCCTTTATCTGTAATGGAATATTCCACTTTGGGAGGCACAACAGGATAGACCTTTCTGTGGATAAAACCTTCGGCTTCCAATTGGCGCAATTGACTGGTCAGCATTTTATCGGTAATGTGCGGAATATCCTTTTTTAACTCTCCAAAACGGAAAATACGTTCTTTTAAACGCCAAAGAATGGGCATCTTCCAAGTACCTCCAATACGGTCCATTGCAAACTCCACAGGATTGTAATAGACCTTGTTATTATAGATAAAATCTGGCATAACTAATTGATATATAATATACTTTCCTAAAAGTTAGTATCGCTCTATTGGGTAAGTATATTGACTGAAGTAAGTTAATCATTCAAATTTGTCATCACAATTAAAACAACAATAAATGTCAAGTTCAATACAAGAAGTTCAAGAATACGTGCATGCCCACGGCATGCCCTTAAAAGGCAAAATTCTAATGGTGGCCAGTAGTCCCGCTGTATCAAAACAAACAGGATGGCCCATTGGGTTTTGGGCGGCGGAATTGACCCATCCCTTGCACGTCTTTCAAGAAGCGGGTTACGAAGTGGAAATTGCTTCCACCAAAGGTGGCAAAATTGAAATGGACGGATATTCAAATCCAAGGGACGCTAGTGGTTATTCCGCTCACGATGTCATTTCCCTTGGATACATGCAGTTGGATTGGTTTAATGAAGTGTTGGAAAATACCAAAAAGCTTAGCGATGTCAATACCCAGGAGTATGATGCCATTTTCTTGGTAGGGGGTCAAGGCCCAATGTATACCTTTCGCGGCAATCATGATTTGGAAAAATTGTTCGCCTCCTTCTATGAATCCGGTAAGCCCAGTGCCGCTGTCTGCCACTCGACAACCCTGCTACTGGAGGCTAAAAAAAGTGATGGCAATCTACTCGTGGATGGTAAAACATGGACAGGTTTTGCCAATACCGAAGAAGAGTTTGCTGACCAAGCGGTCGGTCAAAAAATCCAACCGTACTGGATAGAAGAAGAGGCACAAAAATTGGAAAACACTACTTTCAAGGCGGCAGCTCCCTTTAGTTCGTATGCCATACAAGATGGCAACTTGATTACGGGGCAACAACAGAACTCCGGTGCAGCTGCAGCAAAAATGGTTGTACAACAATTAAGGAAGAAATGAAATTAGCATTCATTGGTATTGGCAAGGTAGGCTTTGCCTTGGCCAACAATTTTCATCAAAAGGGGCACGAGATTATCGTTGCCCACGACAATGTACAAAGTGACAGTGTGTTAAAGGCACAAAAACAAAACCCGTCCTTTACGG
>CAYNUM010000048.1:0-4097 GCA_964400025.1 uncultured Croceivirga sp. | reverse complement strand
ATCAACCCTGCGGATATGGTTTTTTTGGCCCCTCCATTTATGACAGCTGATAAGATTCTACAGCCTTTGGATTTTAAAGGCAAATCACTGGTGGACTGCACCAACCCAGTTGGACCAGGCATTACCCATGGGCTGGAAAGTAAGCTCTCTGGAGCGGAAAAAGTACAGGAATGGGTTCCATCAGCCCAGGTCGTCAAAGCCTATACCATTTACGGGTTCGAAAACTTGGAAAATCCTAGCTTTCCGAATTACAATGTGAAGCCGGTTATGCTAATGGCTGGTAATGACGAAGACGCCAAAAAACAAGTTGAAACCCTAAATACCGATTTAGGATTTCAAACTTTGGATACAGGAAACCTTTCACAGGCCTTGCATTTAGAGCATATGACTTTGCTTTGGGTAAAAATGGTGCGGGCCAATGGCCATCACCCCAATTTTACTTGGGCGTATTTAGAACGTTAGCTGACACTAGAGACTATTTTGTTTAGCTACCCGATTCAAACCACGTTGTCCATGGAATTACAAAAGGAAGCACCATACACCACACCAAAAAGAAGCTGGCCATTCCTTTTGGATAGGGCGTCTCGTTTAGTACTGCCGGTAACGCTACAGCCAGTAACCAAGTGCCTTTATAACATAATTGCAATAAAAGAACTGCTGCAAAGGTTTGCGGTTTCCATAACCCCAATAGCGATAAGAGGGCGATACCAAGCCAAAGACATCCTACCAATCGAATGACATCAGTTTCTCCATAAGCATTGGAAAAGATGGTTATTGCAGCATTTTTGGGAAATCCAATGGAACAAACAGCAATATAACCGGCCACCACAATATTTGCCAAATAAATGATTTTAATGGGTAGCATTGTCCTCTGCAAGATTTTTAACGTTGGAAAGCACAGTAGGCAGCATTTCTCGAAAGTCGGCCCCAAAGGCTTTGGCAAAAATTCCACTGGTCAACCCTTTAAACCAAACCTCATGGGTAAAAATGGTTTTTCCGTTCTCGGTGTTGAGATAACGTTTAACATATAGGCTACCCAAAGGCAATTTGGTCTTGTAGGTATAGGATTTTCCTTCGTTAATCGAAACCACTTTGAATTTTGAAGTCCTCCCTTCCAAAGAAAGTATCTTCCCTTTAGCGCCAAATTTAAATTCATCTTCCAATGAAGCGTCTTTCAGACCAGTATCCCATGTTTTCCAATTGGACACATCCGTCCAGATGGCCCAAATTTTTTCGGGAGTTGCGCTGGTCTCCATGGAATACCAAAAGTGTTTGTTCGTAGCAGCTTTCTCCTGGGCTTGCGTAAACGTGGTTGCCATTAGCAGTAGTGTAATCAGTGTTAATCGTATCATTTTTGATTCAAAATTCACGATTAATCCCGCCAATCTACTGCACCTATGTTAACTTCTGACTATTGTCCCAATATTTTTTTCGGATTCTGCTCAACGATTGAGGAGCAATGCCCAAATAGCTTGCTACAATTTTTAAAGGAGCAATCAATAGGATAGGGTCATTATTCTCAAGCATTTGTATGTAACGTTCTTCTGCAGTCTTGTTCTGGCTTTCTTTTAGAATTTCCTCTGTAAAAAATTGTACCTCTTGTACCAGCTTGCGCACAAATTCGCTCCAATTAAAAATGCGTAACAGGTCAAAGGCATCGGTTTTACTCATTTCCCATACTACCGAATCTTGCAGTGTTTCAATGTTATCTTCAGTGGGAATGTTATTGGTGAAACTTCTTTGCGACGTAAAGCAATAGGGAGGTTCGGTAAAGTATTTTGTAACGTCATTCCCATCATTGAAGATATAAAAGCGTAAGAACCCTGTTTCAAGAAAATAAAGCTTCTTACAGATTTTACCCGCTTCCAGAAGTAGGGTTCCCTTTTTGTACTCTTTTCGGACCAAGCATTTTTCAATTTCCTGCCATTCCTGTTCGGTTAGGATACAGTAGTTAAGAACGTATTTTCTAAATGGGTGCATATTTTCTTAAGGCTCCAATACAAAGTCTAAAGATAATTAACATGACTTGTGCTTGTGCTCAGTAATATGTTTTTCAGTCTATTGTATAGATATGCACTGGTCTAGTTGAACTCCATCACCTCACCGTCTTCGGGGATGTATGTCTTATCTCCAAAGCCTGCTTCGGTCACCAGGGCAGTCAATTCAGTTCTAGTGGTAGGGCAGTGGTTGACCGCTTCCATGTGATTTGCGATGACTTTTCCCAGTGAGTCTTTAATAAAAGCCAAAATATCCTCTTTAGTCATCAATAATGGTTTGAAAAAATCAAAGCGGGCACTTCCTGCTGCCACCACACTGATATTGGGTTGGTATTCCTTCAATACTTTCTTAACATCCTCGGTGAAAATGGTATCAGAGCTTAAATAAACCGATGGTTGGTTGGGCAGCTCTAGATAAAAGCCCATCACATTGCCCGCTGGTTTTGCCACAAACCCGTAGCCATGCTTTGCGGGAATCCCCTCTATTTTTCCACCTAGAAAATCGGTTCGTTGCCAGTAACCTATGGTTTGGGTAACATTCAACCCCTTCTTGCGAAAGAACTTTTCGTCCAAGGCACTACAAATCACCGGGATTTTCTTTTTGATTAAGTACGCTATAGCCTTGTTATCAATATGGTCTGGATGCTTATGGGTAATGAGACAATGGGTAACCCGTTCCAATACTTCCAGGCTGTTTTCAGGCATGGGGACAATGGGGTTCCTTTTGGGTTTGGATTTAAAAAAGGCAAAAGGAGGCATGGTCCCTTGGTCGCCAATCATTGGATCAACCAAAAGGACGCTAACGCTATCGTTGGCCTCAATAATCATGGTGGCATTTCTGATGTGCTGTATTTTCATTTCCTAAAGCTTAGAGCAACAAAATTCAGAAAGTGGGTTTCGATTTCCATTGATTTGAATCAAGAAATACGTTTCCGAATACGGCTCAATGTTTCTGGGGTGATTTCCAAATAGGATGCAATATGATATTGTGGAACCTTTTCCAGCCAATGGGGTTTGTAAATCAGTAGTTCCTGATAGAGTTCATCAGCGGTTTTGGTGATTCGATTATATTCCAACAATTCTTTCTGTTTTAATATTTTTTGAAATGATAGGTCGATAAATGATTTACCACATTGGTATTTTTCCAAGAGTTGATGAAAGACACTTTTATCAATGACCAGCAGTTCAATGGAGGTAAGGCTTTCTTGGTATTTTTTGGTAGGTGAATTATGAATAAAGGATGATAAGTCGTTGATAAACTGTGGTTTGGTGTAAAAATTAATATTGATTTCTTTGTCCGGTACGGCATAATATTCGCGAATAACCCCGTGGTTTAGAAACCGCAGTTGGCCTTCCACGACGCCTGAAGCTAAGAGCTGGGTACCCTTGGCAACCGTTTTAACCTTAAATAAGGAAAGCAACTCGTTTAACCCATCCTGGTGTAAAGGGTAGGTGGTATCGAAAAAGTTTCTGATTTCCGTTAAATCAACATGCATCTTGAGTACCTAAAACTGTGGTAAAGATACCCAATGCTATTCGAGATTTTCGGTTGATGTCACTTCACCCCATCATATTCCATATAAGCAGCGATTTTTTCAGCGATTTCTTTTCCGTGTAGCAATTCAACAAGGTGGAACGATAAGTCGATTCCTGCTGAAATTCCTCCTGAGGTATAGATTTTGCCAGAATTCACATAACGTTTGTCCTTTTGAGGGATTCCCGTGGGTACCAGTTCGGCCATATGGTCATATACCTGGTGATGGGTGCAATAGGGTTGATTCTGCAATAGACCCAATACCCCTAATAGTCTTGAACCTGAACAAATGCTCAAGGTGTATTCCGTCTTTTGGTGGACTTCTTTCACCCAGTCCAAAACTTGTGGACGTTGTATTTGTTGCCGACTTCCCGAACCGCCGGATATAATCAAAATGTCGATAGGAGGGCAGTTCGCAAAATCATAGGTCGGGTTAACCGATAATCCGTTGACCGCTGAAATGGGGGCAAGGCTCTCGCCGACAGTAAAGACATGAAACAGCTCATGGTTGGTCAACTCTGAAGTAACGCCGAACACTTCAAAGGGGCCGGCAAAGTCAAGGACTT
>CAYNUM010000047.1:0-9907 GCA_964400025.1 uncultured Croceivirga sp. | reverse complement strand
GTTTCCTGGTTTTAAACAAGTAGGCAAGAGCGCCGGTATTGTATTTATACGAAGGAGTTTTAAGGACAATCCCATTTATAAAGTTGCCCTACGACATTATATTTCTACCATCATCGATAAGGGGGAACATCTCAATTGGAATATCGAAGGTACCCGTTCTAGAACCGGAAAAATTCTGCATCCGCAGATGGGTATTTTGAAATATATCGTTGATGCAGAAAAGCAAAGTACCCGCCCAATCAAATACGTTCCTGTTTCCATTGTTTATGACCTGATTCCTGATGTAAAGGAAATGACAGAACAGGTCAAGGGAGCTGAAAAAAAATCAGAAAACGTTGCTGAGTTCGTAAAGTATTTTCGAAGTCTCGGAAGCAATTATGGTAGGGCAGCCATCCGTTTTGGGGACCCCGTAAAATTTGATGAAACCCATAATGTTGTGGTACCCCAACTAGAGGAAGACACCTACGACAACAAGAATACCCTGCCCTTTTTTGCGTTTGACCTGATCAATCAAATGTCAAGAATCACACCGGTTTCCACGGTTTCTTTGATTTGTAATATTTTACTGAACGACTTCGCCTTGACCAAAAAAGAGATTGAATTCAGGGTAAAGAAACTGATGGAATATATCGGTAAAAAAGAAGAGGATTCTTTGATAGATAGAGGTAATCCGATTGCTGTAAGTGTACAAAAAGCCTTGAATTTATTATTAGGGGGACATATCATACAAAAAAGTAGGGCTGGGCAAAAAGCACAGTATAGCATTGTTTCCTCTGAATATCTTTTGGCCACCTATTACGCCAATATGATTGCAGGTCATCTTTATCATTCTGCCTTTGTTGAGATGGCTTTGGTAAAAATTAAGGATGACACCTCTCCAGACCGAATTATACATTTTTGGGAGGAAATCATGAACCTTAGAAATCTCTTTAAATTTGAGTTTTTCTATACCAATAAGGCCAAATTCAGCCTTGAAATTGAAGAAGAACTGAATGGTTTCCATAAAGACTGGAGGGAAATTCTCAGTGACCCAAAAAGAGATGTTTCCGAAATTCTGACCAGACATAACCTCTTTATTTCTAGAGCGCTTCTCTTATCATATATAGAAGCCAATAAGGTAGTCTGTCATTCCCTGAACAACTGGAACGAAGAGGACCCATTTGATGAGGAAGAGTTTATGGAACTCTGTCTTTTCAAAGGCAAAGAGCTGCATTGGCAAAGTCGAATAACAAGATTGGACAGTGTTTCAAAGCCGTTTTTGAAAAACGCTTATCGTTTTGCTGAAAATGCTGGATTGGGCATCAAAGACCAAAAAATAAATACCAAAGGACTTCAAGATTGGATGCAACAATTGGAGGACCTCACGGAACGATTGGCCTATCTTAACGAGTTGGAAGTGGTGCCTACCGAAAGGAGCATGGAAGCCATTGCCGATCGTCAATTATTGGTTCCCGAAGCAAAGGCCGTAAAATCAAGAAAGAAAGTAGCGCAAGAGGAAGAAGGTCCACACATAGCTGCCTTTTTTGACCTTGACAGAACTTTAATCAACGATTTTTCTGCAAAGCGCTTTATGCGCACAAGATTGTTCAGTGGCGAAACCACCGCAACGGAGTATATTACCCAGTTCATGACAGCTGTAGCCTTCTCTTTTGGCAACCGTGATTTTGAAGTATTGACAAAAATGGCGGCCATGGGGGTCAAGGGTATCCCAGAAAAAATCTTTGTCAACCTCGGGCAAGAGGTCTTTGAAGATTTTCTTGCGCCGACAATATACCCTGAATCACGTGAACTGATTAAAAGCCATGTCGAAAAAGGGCATAAGGTCGTAATCATATCTGCGGCCACGGTCTATCAAATCAATCCAATCGCCAAAGAATTGGGTATTTCAGATGTCTACGGCACACTAATGGAAGTACAAAACGGAAAATTCACCGGGCGTATTTCAGAGATGTGCTGGGGCGAAGGCAAAGCCAGAGCGGCCAGAAAATTTGCCAAGAAACATGACATCGACCTTTCAAAAAGCTATTTCTATTCAGACAGTTTTGACGACTACCCCTTGTTCAAAATTGTCGGAAGACCGATGGCCACAAATCCGGATAACCGACTTTCACAGGTGGCATTTGAAAATGACTGGCCTATTCTTCGATTTGAAGAACCCACACAAAAACCGGTTATTAATGGTCTTAGAACCAGTATGGCCATCGCAAGTATTTATCCCTCCGCGGTCGTGGGGGCCTTTAAGGGTTTGGTCACCATGTCTAGACAAGAAGCTGCAAACACCACCTTTTCGACAATTGGTGATTTGGGCTCACGATTTGCAGGGCTTCAAATCTCGGTCAAAGGAAAACAGAACCTTACGGATTATCGGCCAGCTGTATTCTGCTTTAATCATCAAAGCGCAGCAGACTTTTTTATTGTTATGAAGCTACTTCGTAACGACTTTACCGGGGTAGCCAAGAAAGAATTGGAAAAGTCACCCATCGGGCCCATTTTTAAAGCATTGGGTGCTATTTATATCGACAGGAGCAATAAGGCCAAAGCCATAGAAGCCATGAAACCAGCGGTTGACGCCCTGAAAAATGGTATCTCTATAGCGATTGCTCCTGAGGGTACTCGAAGTGGCACCGCCGACCTAGGGCCATTTAAAAAGGGGGCATTTCATCTGGCCTTACAAGCTGGTGTACCTATCGTACCCATAGTTATTAAAAATGCCTATCAAGCCGTAAAAAAAGGCACAGTTCTCTTTCGGCCCACACATATTGAAGTAGTGGTCTTAGACCCAGTTGACACCTCACTTTGGAAAAAGAAAAACTTAAATCAGTATATTGAAGAAGTTCGCGAGCTATTCGTTGCCGAACTGAACAACTAACCGGTCATCATTTGGTGGCCAAAAAACTGAACAAATGCCATTAAATGTAGGACTACTTGGAGGAGGGTCATGGGGCACCACAGTGGCCTCGCTGACCGCAAAAAATGCGAACACAACTATCTGGGCTAGAAATGAGGCCACCGTCAATGAAATCAATGAACAACGCACCAACTCAAAGTACCTTCCAGGCGCCTTACTACATAAAAATTTAAAAGCTTCCGCATCAATCGAAGAAACCGTTCGGAATGCCGATCTGCTTGTCATGGGCATACCCTCTCAAAACTTCCGAAAGGTTTTGGAAACGGCCAAACCCTATATTCGTCCTTGGATACCAATCGTAAGTCTATCAAAGGGTCTTGAAATGGGTACTAAAAAACGAATGACCGAGGTCGTCGAAGATATTTTGCCGGGGCATCCGGTAGGGGTTTTGACCGGACCAAACTTGGCAAAGGAAATACATAGTGGTCAATCTGCTGCGGCAGTGATCGCCATGGTAGATGAAATTATTGGTAAAAGACTTCAAGGGGTATTCAATTCAGGTTTGTTTCGTGTGTACACCAATAACGACGTCATAGGTTGTGAACTAGGAGGTGCCCTCAAAAATATCATGGCCATTGCCACCGGTATGGGCGATGGCGCCAATGCCGGAGACAATACCCGTGCGGCACTCATAACCCGCGGTTTATCGGAGTTGACAAGATTGGGGACTGCAATGGGCGGTAAAAGACGAACGTTTGCCGGTCTGGCCGGAATGGGCGATTTAGTGGCAACTTGCAGCAGTACCAAAAGTAGAAACCGCCATGTAGGCTTTCAGTTGGGCAAGGGTAAGAAATTGGATGAAATCATCGAGGAAATGTCAGAGGTCGCCGAAGGGGTAAAAACGGCCAAGGTAGTGATGGAGCTCTCCAAAGACTACAATGTTCATATGCCCATTTCTGAAGAAGTGTACAAAGTACTGTACGAAGGTAATACCGTTTATGACGCTTTTAGAGGTCTACTTAAACTGGAAAGTGGTTCGGAAGCCGAACCAGGATAAACCACATCGGACCACACCTCGCTTTCAAAAAATTTTTACTGACACTTTCTTACAAGTGAACTCATTCATTTCAAACCTCCCGTTGATTCGCTATCTTTAAGAACAATCAACAACTTAAAGAATTTCGATGAAATGGGCATAAACTTTTTTGAGCACAACCTACAGACATGGTTAAAATGAGTTTATGCGAATTACTGAATGTGCAGAAATTTTTAGTTAGTTCATTTTCAGTATACTAAAAAAAATTAAACAGATGAAAACTTCCTATTTGGTTGGCTTATTGGCCTGTTCGATACTATTGCTCAATTGTAAAGAAGAAGAACCCGAAACCACTTTGGCTTGGGATACTTGGGGCGTCCCCCACATCTCTTCAGACAATATTGAAGACCTCTTCTTTGCTCAGGGTTGGGCGCAGATGCACAACCATGCCAACCTCATTTTAGAATTGTATGGTACCTCACGGGGAAAAGGATCGGAATATTGGGGAAAAGATAAGTTGGTTGATGATATGCTCGTGCATACATTAGGGTTCCCTGAATTGGCCAACGAATGGGAAAATCAACAGGATCCTGAGGTAAAAACAATGTTCACCTCTTTTGTGAATGGTTTGAATGCCTATGCGGAAGCCCATCCCGAAGCGATTGATGAAAAGAATAAAGTCGTCTTACCATTGACCACCAAAGACGCCAACATGCATGCGATGTACGTGGTATTTACGCGTTTTATCGGTGGTGGCGATTTAGGTAGAATACAACAATGGCCCGATATGGGTTCCAATACCTATGCCATTGCACCTAAACGCTCGACTTCAGGTAATGCCATGTTGGTACAAAATCCGCATTTGCCTTGGTGGGGCGAATTTACCTTTTGGGAATCACACCTTAAACTTAACGGTAAAAACATGTACGGTGCCAATCTAGTAGGATTACCTGGTATTGCTATCGGTTTTAACGAGAACTTGGGATGGAGTCATACTGACAATACCATTGACAATGCCGACACCTATGAATTGGAACTTCAAGACGAGGGTTATTTGTTGGACGGTGAACGCAAAGATTTTGAGGCGAGCTCAAAGACCATCAAAATAAAGCAAAATGATACTACCTGGGTTGATCATACTTTTCCTATCATGAAAACCGTGCATGGGCCCGTCGTCAATCAATCTGAAAATAAAGTATTGGCCCTACGTATGGTGGGTATGGATCGCCCCAATATGAGTCTGCAATGGTGGCGCATGATCAATAGCACCAATTTTGAAGAATTTGAGTCAGCTCTGAAAATGGCGCAAATACCTTTTTGGAACGTGATGTATGCCGATAAGGAAGGAAATATCTTTTACCTTTTCAATGGTTTGGTTCCTAAACGTGGGGAAGATTCTTGGGATTATTGGGATAGAATTATCCCTGGTGGAAAATCGACCGATATTTGGACCGAAGTTCATGACTACACCGATTTGCCCAAAGTTAAAAATCCTGAAAATGGTTGGTTGCAAAATGCCAATGACCCACCGTGGACGAGCACAATTCCCCTAACTCTGAATCCTGATGATTTTCCCGGTTATATGGCACCCAAGAGCATGTACTTCAGACCTCAGCGTTCTGCGCGGATGTTATTGGAGGATGAATCCATCACTTTTGATGAATTAATTGATTATAAACTATCGACCCGATTGGAATTTGCTGACCGCATTCTGGATGACCTTTTTGCCGCAGTGGATGCTTCAGACAATGAAAAGGCAAAAGAGGCCAAGACGATTTTAGAGAACTGGGACCGTGAATCGGATGCTGACAGTAAGGGTATGTTATTGTTCTATAATTGGGCACGCAAGTTTCGGGTGTGGAATCCGGCCAACTATGCCAAACCCTGGAGTATTGATGAACCCAATACCACTCCCGATGGTTTGGCCAATCCAGAATTGGCTGTAGAACTATTGGAACAAGCTGCAATGGATGTCGAAGGCAAGTTCGGAGACTTGGCAACACCATGGGGTGATTACTACCGTATCAATTACAATGGAAAGGATTTGCCGGCCAACGGAATTGATGGCGGCATGGGCGTATTTCGGGTAGCCTGGCCAGGCGACGCTGATGAAAATAATATGTACGTTGGCGGAGGCGATTCTTGGGTCGGGGTTATTGAATTTGGTGAAGAGATAAAAGCAAATGTGCTATTGAGTTATGGAAATTCAACCCAAGCCGACTCCCCTCACAATGGCGATCAATTGGAACTATTCTCAAAAAAGGAACTAAGGGAAGCCTGGTTTACAAAAGAACAAGTGACCAAAAACACTGCCGAAACTTGGGTCCTTGAAGGAAATAGTTTCTCAATGAAAAAATAATCGAATACACCTTCCTAATCAAAATAAACGGGAACATGAGCATAAATAATTTTCAGGCTACAAAACGGATGAAAGTATTGCTTCTTTTAGTAGCAATTCCATTATTCAATTGCTGGTCACAGTCAGATAATCGCCTTCGTGGAATTGAAAAAGAACTGAACCAAATTCTCGAGGCTACTAAAGCCCCAGGTTTTGCCGTAGCAGTGGTTGAAGGCAAACGTACCCTTTATGCCAAGGGATTTGGATACCAAGATGTTGAAAATAAGATTCCGATGGATGCCAATACGCTTCTGGCCATAGGTTCTTGTTCAAAGGCCTTCACCAGTGCTGTTTTGGGTCAATTGCGAGATGAAGGGGAATTGTCTTTTGACGATAGCCCAATCGAATATATTCCAGAGCTGCGGTTTTATAATGATGAATTGAACAATCACGTGAATATTCGAGATTTGATGAGTCATCAAACAGGTATTCCCAGACATGACTTTTCATGGTATTTGTTCCCAACCTTTAATCGTGATAGCTTAATCGGTCGAATCAAACATCATGAACCTTTTACGGGTCTGCGTCAAAAGTGGTACTACAATAATTTTATGTTTCTAACCCAAGGGGTTATAGCAGAGCGTATCACTGGAAAATCATGGGAAGAAAATATCAAAGAGCGCTTTTTTGAACCCTTAGGAATGAAACGATCCAACGTTTCTATCAAAGAGTTGGAGAACAGCTCTAATGCCGCCCTGGGCTATGAGCTGTACAAAGACAGCGTACTTCGTAAAATGGACTATTACAAAATAGCGGCCATGGCACCAGCTGGTAGTATTAACAGCAGCGTAAATGAAATGGCGAAATGGTTGAAAGTTTGGATAAATAAGGGCAAATACAATGATGAACAGATTTTACCCGAGTCATACGTCAGTGAAGCCCAAAGTTCTCAATCAGTTATCGGAGCCGGTTTACCCGAAGAGGGACGGCCCGATATGTACCTGGCCAATTATGGTTATGGTTGGATGATATCTTCCTACAAAGGGCATTATCGTGTAGAGCATGGTGGTAATATTGATGGTTTTGCCGCTAGTACTGCCTTTTTCCCGACCGATAGTTTAGGGATTGTGGTTTTAGCCAATCAAAATGGTTCAGCCGTTCCCTACATGGTTAGGAATACCATCGCAGATAAAATGCTAAAAGAAAAAGCAACGGACTGGGTCGACTACTTTTTGGAGCAAAAGAAAAAATTTAAGGAATCACAAGAAAGTCAAGAGGAGTCAGATTCGACCATGACCAAAAAATCAACCCCCTCACACCCCATTGCGGATTATACTGGGAACTATGGCCATCCGGGCTACGGCACATTTTCCATAGAGGCCAAAACCGATTCGTTGATTGCCATGTTCAAACTAAAAAAGTACTATCTCAAACATGTGCACTTCGATGTCTTTGAGCCTTTCGAAATCACTGAAAGAGGCATAGATACCACAGAAACATCACCAATAAAATTTAATTTCAGAACTAATGAATCCGGTGAAATAGCTGGTTTGGAATCAAAAATTGAACCGGCCTTAGATCATCCATTGGAATTTAAGCGACAGCCCAAACTCATGGATATTACTAGTGTAGATTTAAGTATGTACGTGGGGGAATATGATATCAGTGGGTTTGGTATTAAAATCTACACCAAAGAAGATGGGCAACTTTACATGTTCGTGACTGGGCAGCCCGAGTACACGCTTTTGCCATTGGAAGAGCACTTGTTTATGATTAAAAATTTAGATGGATTTAAAGTAAAGTTCAAATCTCCAAAAAATGGAGTTATGACAGAAGCGATAAGCATGCAACCCAATGGTAATTTCACGGCAAAACGGAAAGAATAAAACAAGAACAGTTTTAAGTCTTATAAGATTTATGAATACAAACTTTTTACAACTAAAAAGGTGTTTGATGGTTGGGTTAATTGGTCTAATTCTATTGTCGTGCCGCCAAAATGAATCAATAGCCACTTCTTTAAAAGTTGAAGGATTACAAGAAACAGTTGAAATCATTCGTGATGAATGGGGCATCAACCATATCTATGCCAACAACCAACATGACCTCTTTTTTGCCCAAGGCTATGCTGCAGCAAAAGACCGCTTGTTTCAGTTTGAGGTGTGGAGACGACAGGCCACAGGTACAGTAGCCGAATTGTTAGGAGAACGTGAACTAAAACGGGATATTGGCACCCGACTGTTTAAGTTTAGGGGTGATATGAACACCGAAATGAATTACTACCATGACGAAGGTGTTGAAATCATCACGGCCTATACCGATGGGGTAAATGCATATATCGATGAGATCTTAAAAACTCCCGAAGCCTTACCCATTGAATTTAAGCTGTTGAATACCTTACCTCAAAAATGGACACCCGAGGTGGTTATTTCAAGACATCAGGGCCTCTTGGGAAATATTGGGCAAGAACTGCAGATTGGTCGTTCGGTCGCGCTTTTGGGCGAAGAGAAAGTCAAAGAGTTACTTTGGTTGCATCCGAAAGAACCGGACCTAGCCTTAGATGCTAGTATAGATGCCTCCTTGTTATTTGATGATATTCTCGGACTATACTATGCCTATCGAAAACCCGTAGGTTTTCAACCCGAAGATATTATTGAAAAATACCGTAAGACGGAGCGGGTCACTGCATTATTAGAACAGTCAGGCAGTCGAGTAGATTCCCTTTCCATTGGCAGTAATAATTGGGTGGTCAGTGGTAACTTAATGGAAGATGGAAATACGTATATGGCCAACGACCCCCATCGTACCATAGCTGTGCCTTCATTGCGGTATATGGCCCATTTGGTCGCACCCGGATGGAATGTCATTGGAGGAGGAGAACCTGAAATCCCTGGTATTTCAATCGGCCACAATGAATATGGGGCATGGGGCCTGACCGTATTTCGAACCGACGGCGAAGATTTATATGTCTATGACCTAAATCCTAAAAATCCAAAGCAATACCGGTTTGAAGGGCAATGGAGGGAAATGACGACTATTACCGAAACCATACCCGTAAGGGGAAAAAGAGACAGTATTGTCGAACTTCATTATACCCATCACGGCCCGGTCACCTTAATCGATACCAAGAATCACAAAGCTTATGCCGTTCGCTGTGCTTGGATGGAACCTGGAGGCTCACCCTATCTCGCTTCACTGCGTATGGACCAAGCCAAAAATTGGGAAGAGTTCAGAGCGGCCTGTAATTACAGCCATATTCCGGGTGAAAATATGATTTGGGCCGACAAGGAAGGAAACATTGGCTGGCAGGCAGTGGGTATTGCACCAATCCGAAAAAATTTCAGTGGACTGGTGCCCGTACCGGGTGATGGTCGTTATGAATGGGATGGTTATTTGCCCATAATACAAAAACCAAATGCCTTTAATCCAGCCTCTGGGTTTTTGGCCACGGCCAATCAAAATGTAACGCCCGATGATTATGACCATTGGAATGCCATTGGCTTTTCTTGGTCAGACCCTTATCGCGGTAATCGCGTCAATGAAGTTTTGAGTTCGGGTAAAAAAATGAGCATGGCCGATATGAAGGCATTGCAAGTTGACTATACCTCGCTTCCTGCTAGGGAATTGCTTCCGCTTCTTGACAATTTAGAATTTGAAGGCAAAGCTCTTAAAGCTAAAAACCGTTTAA
>CAYNUM010000046.1:0-10068 GCA_964400025.1 uncultured Croceivirga sp. | reverse complement strand
GGATTTATAACCGGAAACGAAAAGCGGGTCAACATACTCATGGTTCACCCATAATAAACCATCGTTGGGGTTCTCTTCATCCAGGGGGATAAAACATGTAAAATCACAGTTGAAGCCGAAGGTATCTAGGTCACTGATTTTATCGTTCCATTTGATTACCGGGTGGTAATCCATTCCGTTGGCAAGAAGTAGGTCGTCTACGTCTGAAGCCGATAGCCCTTCAAGTGCAAGGCTTTTGAGTTTCTGTAGCTGTTCAGTAGATAGTTCCCCCTTTGTGATGGGAGTGCTTGTATTTCCGCAACTCACTAGAAATGGAGGTACGATAGCAGCACCCAAACCGACTTTTCCCAAAAAGGAAATAAACTCTTTTCGATTATATGTTTTCGTTTGATTTTCCATAGCGTTATTCTCGTACCGTAAAAATGGGGAATAATTAAAAAAAAGTCATTATCTAAAGATTAAAAATGACTTTGAAACCGATCGTTTTCTAGGTAAAGTATGGCTCTATTTCAAAAAAGAACTTTAAAAATCCCTTTCCATCGAAGTTTGCGGATGAATGCCCCTTCTTTTTTTGATACAAACCTTTTGGTGTTCGATAGCCAAACCGCTAGGTATCCAAAAATACCTTGTAGGTATAATATGGGGTTTTTGTCTTGCAAGGCCATTTTAAGCAGGGCTAGTTTGGCCAGTGGCAAACCATACCGCATTTTGTACAGGGCCTCACCTTTGGCGCGGTAATTTTTGGCGCTATACCCATGCCCGGTCGGGCGTAAGTGTTTTACCATTAATGTGGAATCTGTTTTGACTTCAAACTCATGGTATTGACATAGTAGAGTATCAACAGTGTCCCAACCTGTCCCCAGTCGAAGTCCGCCCATCAATTCAAATACTTCGCGATAGTACAGTTTAATCGGACCCCGAACATGACTTTTTTTTGCGATATTCTCATAAACCCATTGCCCTCTTTTTTCAACGTAAAGAAGTCCTGAACACATGCCCAATAACCAATTAGCCTGAAAATGGTTGGTCATCTGTTCAAAGTAGTTTGGTGGTAAAATGATGTCTGCATCGAATTTCCCGATTAGGTCATAATCGATTTTGGAATGATTCAGACCGTAATTAAAGGATTCAATGACCTTTTGACCGGGCAGGTGTAGATCACTGCTCTTTTTTTGAACCACTTTTATCCAATCGTGGTCTCCCGCAAAACCCATTGCCAAAGCAAAAGTGCCATCAGTGGAATTATCATCGACTACAATTAGTTCGTCAGGTTTTCTAGTCTGCATAACAAAAGAGTACAGACAGTCTGAGATATATTGTTCTTCGTTGTTGGCAGGTATTATAATGCAAATATGCATGTTCTAAAATTCGAGCAAATTTTCAAAAGTTCTGAATTTATAATCATAAATTATTTCCAGACTTCTATTCTGGGGCAATCAATTCAGTTGACAAACTCTTTAATCAAATCGAATTTTGAAGTTGGAACAAAAAAACAATTTCGAATGCCGTTGTCCTCGTTACGCTGAATGGAATCAACCCTTACTAAGCTGCCATCAACATGAGCAAAAATACCATACTCTAAATTTTTAAAAAATGTTTCCAACTCGCCCTCGATAACATTAAAAAGCGTTTCGCAAATGATAATGGGCCGGTGCTGATTAATCGTGTTTATTCCAGAAAGCAGTATAGTCATTTCCGTTCCTTCAGTGTCCAATTTTATAAGATCAACCTTTTCAATTCCTTGTCTTTTTACAAAATCATCCAATCGTTTCGCCCTAACCGTAGTTTTGATAAACATCTTTGGGTTAATTTTAGTACCTGTGTTATGTTCACCAGATAGGTTGAATTTTAAGAAAGGGTATTTCTTACTTATAACCTCGTAAAAAGTAATTTCCCCATCATAGTCGGACAAAGCCAAATTGCAATGGGTAATTTGATTGCACAGTTTGTTCAGTGAGATGTTCTTCTTTAAAAAGTGTCCAGGACCTGATGCAGGTTCGAAAGCGAAAATTTTAAGATTAGGATTGGATATAGCGGTTAAAATGGCATAGTAACCGATATTTGAGCCCACATCTAGAAAAAAATTCAGTTTTGGTGCCAGTTTTTCTATTATTGTTGAGTATTCAAATTTTTCATAACCCTCCCAATAAAGTAATTGGGATATATGGCTCGTTTGATTTGCCGCTAGTTTTATGGTTCCCGAATTCGTGGGTAATAGGAATATTCCGGAAGGAGGCAATCTCAAACCGCCCTTTTGAAAAACCAGATTGAAAACCCTATTGAGGTTTCTTAGGAAGAAATTGATATTAGGCTGGTAAATAAATTTATAAACTAGGTTTGGGAACTTCATATGGTGGATTACAATTTATTCTTAATCTGAAAGTTTAAAAAAGGATGAAATATCTAATTTTTTTCTTTTTAATGTGTCTATGTTTATTTGTACAGGCGCAAAACTATCAAGTTATTTCATATCAAAAAATTAATGAAACAAATGGTGGATTTTCAGGAAATCTGGATAATGGGGATTTCTTTGGAGTTTCTATAGATGACATTGGTGATCTCGATGGAAATGGTGTTCATGACCTTGCTGTGGGCGCCTATACAGATGATGATGGGTTCGGTAATGCCGGAGCTGTCTGGATACTATTCATGGACAATCAAGATCAGGTAATTTCACAGACCAAGATCAGTGCTACTAGTGGAGGATTTACTGGAGATTTGGACCCTGATGATCGTTTTGGTGGAGCGGTAGCCTATTTAGGTGATATGAATAATGATGGCCTTCCAGAACTCGCCGTTGGAGCGGACTACGATGGTGACGGTGGCTTTTGGCACGGGGCTGTTTGGATACTCTCATTAAATCCAGATGGAACGGTAAATCAACATGTAAAAATAAGTGATACCCAAGGAGGTTTTACGGGTATTATTAACGGAGATGCCATATTTGGCACCGATATAGCCAATATAGGAGATTTAAATAACGATGGTGTAGAAGATTTAGCGGTCGGTTCCAGAAGGGATGCTGATGGTGGTTCTAGGAGAGGAGCCCTATGGATTTTGTTCATGAACAATGATTTGACCGTGAATTCATTTCAAAAGTTCAGTGATACCCAAGGGGGCTTTGGCGCTACTCTAACATTTGAAGATTATTTTGGCGGATCGGTAGCCAATATTGGAGATTTGGATGGCGACGGGGTAAACGATTTGGCTGTGGGAAGTTACCGAGATGATGATGGTGCAGTCAACTCAGGAGCGTTTTACATTCTTTTTCTTAACAGTAATGGTTCCTTAAAGAATTATAGTAAGATTTCCAATACTCGCGGAATGCTCAATTCCACAATTACAAATGGGGCTCTATTTGGAGAATCCATTGATGGAATTGTTGATATTGATCAGGATGGATTGCCCGAAATTGTCGTAGGCGCCATGTTTCAACAAAATCCGACCCTCGGGACCGATACGGGATCCGTTTTTTTAATTGAACTTGATAATCTTGGAAACGTTTCCGAAGAGTTTGAGTATACTTTTGGGGAGAATTGTTTTTTGGGAACCTTAGAAAATGGAGACCGTTTTGGCGGGGCAGTAACCTTTCTTCCAAAAGCTGATGGTACATTGGCTATGGCCATCGGCGCCTACAATGATAGTGAAAATGGGAATGACCAAGGCGCAGTATGGATATTGAACCTTGGAGAAGAAACCCTTTTGGTCCAAGATATCATTGAGCCCGTTTGCAACGCCACTAATGGGCAAGTAATTCTTGAAGGAGCTAGCCAAAATACTGAATACGAAATAAACTACTTTTTAGATCAACAGGAATTTTCTGTCTTGGTAACAGCAGATTTCCAAGGTATATTGACTTGGGAAAATCTAGGTCCTGGGGAATATTCAGACATTACTGTAACTCCTTCTTCAGGTGGCTGTGTCAATTCAGTTGCTGATTTTGAACTTGGATTCCTCAATGCTCCCGTTTTGGAAAGTACTGTCAACCCCAGTTGTGCTGATGGAAATGGACAATTACTTTTTTCTGGAGTTGTCCCCAATGCTTCCTACACGATTTCTTATGAATTGAACAATCAACCTAATTCCATTTCAATTTCTGCCAATCCCACCGGGGAATTGTTGCTTTCCAATCTTTCCGAAGGAGATTATACATCCTTTATAATTTTAGAAGAGGGCAATGGTTGTGATTATAGTTTTGATGACTTTACCCTTGTTTTTTCCAATACCTTGGCTGCGAATCTAAGCGTAATCAATTCTGATACTTGTCAAGATTTTAGCGGGGTTCTATTATTCGATGGCCTACTTTTCAATGAACAATACGTTGTTTCTTACAGTTTTAATTCAGATTTGGTTTCCATATCGGCCGCATCAAATGGACAAGGCGAAATTTTAATCTCAAACTTAGCTAATGGAGACTATACTTCCATAAGGATTACACAGGAAAGTACCTCCTGTTTTTTAGACCTTGGAATGGGCACCATCCAAAATCAAGGACAGAACTTTGATTTTTCACTTACCCAATTTGACCCAAATAATTGTTTTGTTGAAAATGGCAGTTTACAGTTTGAACAGCTAGAGCCCAACGCCAACTATATGCTACGATTCGAACAAAATGGGGTTCTTGTAGAGAAAGAAATAGTGGCCGATGTCGAAGGTGGTTATCTAGAAGCGAATCTTTCTGCTGGTTTATATGAGAATATAAATTTGATCAATTTGGAAACCAACTGTCAAAGTAATTTACAATCCATTGAGCTAAACTGCGAATCTGACCTTCCTGGATGTTTTTCTACAAAGAACTTTTTTACGCCAAACGGAGATAATATCAATGATTTCTGGCAAGTGGAAACGTTCACTCCAGATTGCGTGCAAAGTGCGCAAATATTTGACAGGTACGGAAATTTGGTAGTTCAGCTTAGACGACCGGATTTTCGATGGGATGGTACATCAAAAGGTAATCCTGTTCTGGCAGGAGATTATTGGTACGCCATTTTTTATATCGAGGACGGGGTTGAAAAAGTGTACAAAACACATTTCACGCTTAAAAGATAAGTTTTGTTAGTGTTTATAAACTATGCAATTAACGTTCATGCCGGCTCCGACGCTGGCAAAGAGCACCACATCTCCTTTTTTGACATCATGGTTTTCTAGCGCTCCTCTGCGCACTTTATCGTATAGGGTCGGAATGGTAGCGACTGAACTATTGCCTGTTTTTTGAATCATCATTGGCATGATATCTTCTGGCATTTGTTTTTTGTACAATCGATAAAATCGCTTGACTATGGCCTCATCCATCTTTTCATTAGCTTGGTGGATAAATATTTTTTTTACCTCATCAATGTCAACACCGCTCTTGTCCAAACAGGTTTTCATCGCTTGCGGCACATGAATACAAGCAAATTCATAGATTTTTCGACCATGCATTTTGATGTAACGGGTATCGGGGTCACTGTTCGGGTGGTAGCTTTTATCAAAAAATAGGTGATAGGCTTCACCATTGGCATGTGTTTGACTGGCATGAGCCAAAATTTCTCCCTTATCTTTAACTTTTTGAACAATCGTTGCACCTGCACCATCGGCATAAATCATACTGTCGCGGTCATTGGGATCAACAATACGCGAAAGGGTTTCCCCGCCAATTACCAGACAGGTATTTGCCATGCCACTTGCGATAAACGCTTTGGCCTGAATCACACCTTCGACCCATCCTGGGCAACCAAAAATCATGTCATAAGCAACACAGGAGGTGTTCTTTATTTGAAGTAAGTGTTTGACTCGGGTGGCCAAACTGGGTAGGGTATCCCCCTGGATTTTACCCTCAGACAGGTCGCCAAAATTATGGGCAAAAATGATGTAGTCTATGGTTTCCTTATCAAGCCCGGCATCTTCAATAGCTTTTTCAGAAGCTAAATAGCCCAGGTCAGAGGTCTTTAAATCAGATTTGGCATAGCGCCGTTCTTCGATACCTGTAATCGCCTTGAACTTTTCAATAATAACTTCATTGGATTGCCCAAAATCGGTACCGTCAACATTTAGGAATTCATGTTCCAAAAAATCTTCGTTTTTGGTGATGATGGATGGAAGATATGATCCCGTACCTGTAATAGCTATTTTCATATTGTTTGCCTCGGTAATAGGCAAAATAATGCAAACTGAGCATCACTTACTATGCATGCATAATTCTTGATACGATGTTCAGTATGGCTTCATGATTTAAATTTTAAAAAAAGAAAAGCCGTTTACATAGATGTAAACGGCTCAAATACAGTAAAATCAATAGGTTTTAGGCCTCAGCGTATTCTTCAATGGCAGGGCAGGTGCATATCAAATTACGATCGCCAAAGGCTTCGTCCGTTCTTCGAACGGTAGGCCAGAATTTGTTTTCAGCGATATATTCCAAAGGAAATGCAGCTTTTTGACGCGAATAGGGGAAGTTCCAGTCATCAGTGGTAACCATAGCCAAGGTATGCGGTGCATTCTTTAAAACGTTGTTGGGGTTTTCTGCAAATGCCTCATCAATCTCTTCGCGAATACTGATCATGGCATCACAAAAACGGTCCAATTCCGCCAGGCTTTCACTTTCTGTCGGTTCAATCATCATGGTACCGGCTACAGGGAAGGAAACTGTTGGTGAGTGAAAACCATAATCCATCAAGCGTTTTGCAATGTCGGTAACCTCTATGCCATGCTCTTTGAACGGACGACAGTCGATTATCATTTCATGTGCGGCGCGACCTTGCTCGCCGGTATATAGTACATCATAAGAACCACTCAGTCTTTCCTTAATGTAATTGGCATTTAGAATTGAAATTCTTGTGGCGTCGGTAACTCCATCTGGGCCTAACATTTTTATGTAGCCATAAGAAATCAAACAAGCCAATGCACTGCCCCAAGGCGCTGCAGATATTGCAGTAATCGCCTGTTCACCTCCAGTTTTTATCAAAGGATTTCCGGGTAAAAAGGGTTTTAATTGGGCTGCTACGCAAATTGGACCAACCCCTGGTCCACCACCGCCGTGAGGAATGGCAAATGTCTTGTGCAGGTTCAAGTGACAAACATCTGCTCCTATGGTCGCAGGGTTGGTCAATCCGACCTGGGCGTTCATATTTGCCCCATCCATATAAACCTGACCACCATTATCATGGATCAATTTGGTGATGTATTGAATGGAAGATTCAAAGACACCATGTGTTGAAGGATAAGTGACCATTAAAGCAGCCAAATTATCGGAGTGTTCGTTTACCTTTTCTTCAAGGTCAATCACATCAATATTGCCCTGTTCATCCGTTTTGGTAACCACAACTTTCATGCCTGCCATTACAGCAGAGGCGGGATTGGTGCCATGCGCGGAAGCTGGTATAATACAGATGTTTCGATGCTCTTCACCCCTTGATTGGTGATAGGCGCGAATAGTCATCAGACCAGCGTACTCGCCCTGCGCTCCTGAATTGGGCTGTAGCGATGTTGCAGCAAATCCGGTTATTTCTGTCAAATAATCCTCTAGTTCCTTTAACATGATTTGATAGCCCTCAACTTGTTCAACTGGTACAAAAGGGTGCAGATTGCCCCAGTTCGTTGAGCTCAACGGTAGCATTTCAGAAGCTGCATTTAGCTTCATCGTACAACTTCCCAAAGAAATCATGCTATGATTGAGCGCTAGGTCTTTTCGTTCGAGCTTCTTAATGTAACGCATCAACTCTGTCTCAGAGTGATAAGAATTAAAGACCTCGTGTTCTAAAAATGAAGACTTTCGCTTTAGGTTGTCAGATAAAACCTGACTGTTTTCACCTAGAATAACGGAAGCACTATCGAACTCCGTCAAAGGAGGGATACACGAAATTATACCCTTTAAATCTTTTTCTGAAGTAGCTTCATTTAGAGATATGGAAAGCTCATTTTCATTGATGTAATTGAAATTGACCTCGTTCTTTTCTGCCAATTCCTTGATTTTGCTCGCATCTTCTACCTTGAAATGAATCGTGTCGAAATAATAGGCATTCAAGGTTTCATAGCCCAAATGCTTTAAATAAGCCTCCAGAAGTTGTGTTTTTTTATGAACCTTTTCGGCAATAAACTTCAATCCTTTTGGGCCATGATAAACCGCGTACATTCCGGCCATTACCGCTAGCAACACTTGTGCAGTGCATATGTTTGAGGTAGCCTTGTCACGTTTGATGTGCTGTTCACGAGTCTGAAGGGCCATTCGTAGGGCAGGATTACCATCAGTATCCTTGGTCATACCAATAATACGACCAGGAATGTTTCTCTTGTAGGCCTCTTTAGTTGCGAAAAATGCAGCATGTGGCCCACCGTATCCCAATGGAATACCAAAACGTTGCGTGGTGCCTACCACAACATCGACGCCCCATTCCCCTGGCGGTGTCAATAATACCAAGCTTAAAATATCGGCCGCCACGGCCACTTTGATGTCATTGTCCTTTGCTTTTTTGACGAAATCAGCATAGTCATTAACCTGACCATATTTCCCGGGATATTGCAATAAGGCACCATAAAAGGAGCTTTCAAAGCTAAAGTCTTCATGGTTTCCGATGACCAATTCGATACCTAAAGGAGTGGCCCTCGTTTCCAATAGACTCAAGGTTTGGGGCAGTACTTCCTCTGAAACAAAGAACTTAAGAATACCTTCTTTCTTTTGCTGTCTCGACCTAACATCAAATAACATGGTCATGGCCTCAGCAGCTGCCGTACTCTCATCGAGCAATGATGCATTGGCAATTTCCATTGCAGTCAAATCACAGACAGTAGTTTGAAAGTTCAATAGCGCTTCTAAGCGACCTTGGGCAATTTCTGCTTGATAAGGTGTGTATGCCGTATACCATCCTGGGTTTTCAAGAATATTTCTCTTGATGGGTGAGGGGGTAAGGCATTCGTGGTACCCCATACCGATATACGTTTTGTATACTTTATTTTTCTCCGATAGCATTTGAACATGGGATAAAAACTCATGTTCACTAATGGCGTCAGGGAGATTTAATTTTTCGGTTAATCGAATGTCTTCGGGAATGGTCTGTTCAATGAGTTCATCCAAGGAGTTTACTCCAACGATTTCGAACATTTTTTGGAGGTCTTCCTCCCTTACGCCTATATGGCGGAGTGCAAAAGATTCCGTATTCATTTTTTAGCTTGAAATAATGTGCAAAATTAGCGATTAATTCGCCTAAAAACACCAATTTACAAGGAGGTTCGACCAAAGTTGTTAACCATAAGTTAACCTATTCGAGCTTTTGGTAATTTTGTTCAATGTCAGGTTTAAAATCTTTATTTCGATTTTACATTAACGCCAGTATTCATTTGGCTTTGTCCGTTGTGTCCCTTTACCTGATTAATGTTGAAAACTTAAACATAAAAGTGAATTTTTTTTTAGGAGGATTTCTGTTTTTTTCGACGATAGTGTGCTATAATTTCGTGAAATATGGAGTAGAGGCAGAAAAATACCTGATTGTCTCCAAACCGGCCCATCGACCCATTCAAATCTTTAGTTTTTTAGCCTTTGGTGCTGGTATGTATTTCTTTTTTCAATTACCAAAACAACTCTGGCTAGGTATCGGGGTCTTAAGCATTATTTCTGCATTATATGCCATTCCATTTTTACCCAGCTCTCGGAATCTAAGAAGCTTGGGCGGACTAAAGATTTTTTTGGTAGCTGCGGTTTGGGTGGGTTTCACCGTAATACTTCCCGCATTTGAACAACAACTTGGATTTTCCAAAGAAGTATGGTTGCGAGGCATTCAAAGTTTCCTGCTGGTATTGGTATTGATATTACCCTTCGAAATACGGGATTTACAGTATGATAGCCCTGATTTAAAAACCTTGCCGCAACGATTAGGGGTCGAACGAACTAAAATTGCAGGTTATATCCTGGTGTTGGGTTATTTTCTGTTAATTTTCCTGAGAGATGCACAAACTTTAGAAGTAGTGATTGAAGAGCTGATTCTTTGTGCTATTTTGACTTTTTCCCTTTACTTAACGAAACGGAAGCAAAGGCCTTATTTTGCCTCTTTTTGGGTTGAGGGGATTCCTATTCTTCAATTTGGGATAACCATTCTATTA
>CAYNUM010000045.1:7723-10143 GCA_964400025.1 uncultured Croceivirga sp. | reverse complement strand
AGAAGACCAATGCACGCTACAAAGAAGCTTCAAAGTTGGTGTATTGGCAAGGTAAAATTGAAATGTCAAAAAATGATGGTAAAGGCTTTCCAAAAGCCTTAGACCTCTACCATTTTATTGAGAAACAAACCAAGGATCCCTTTTCCAATTACCAAATCAATTTAGACTTATCACGGTTGTACAATGAGAGTGGAGACATGGCCAAAGCCCTTGAAGTGAGTAAAAAGGCCCTGTCTTTTGCACAAAAAAGTGGTTCTAAGGAGGCACTCACAACAGCACATTACTATTTAGGAGAATATAGCCTTCGGTCTGGCAACATCAATCCGTTTTTTAAAAACATTGAAAAAGGGCACCGCATTCTACTTGACAACCCTGATCAGCAATTCAAAATAGCCGCAAGGATTCTCAATTATATGGGAGCTATCAAATACTTTACCTCTAAACCTGATAGTGCTTATTATTATTACGACCAAGCCTTATTGAAAGTTGGTGAAATGGAAGACAACACAGAAAACCGGTTGTATTTTCCGGCTGCCGTCAAGGCCAACATGGTTTTATTGAAACAAAGCCAAAATGCTTTTGAAGAGGCCATGTCATTGGCCGAGGAATGTATCATATTGAACAAGAGGTTTTTGAATTCTTCAAAGAAACATCCATTACGATTTAGGTCACAACGAAATTTATCATTGGCCTATCGCAATTTGGCATCACTTTACGAACAAATCGTTGATTACGATAAATCACATCAGATAGCGACAATAGCCTATGAACACGGCAAAGCAAATTTCAAACCCAATCTCTTGGAATATTTTTCAGCTGTTACCCTTTTGGCCGAATCAAAAAATCTAATTCGAGAATTTGATGATGCCCTTGAAATATTGGAAGAGGCCAAAGAGTCACTAGATTCAATGGATGGGGAAATACCGCTATTAAGAGCCAATTACCATTCTATTGTGGGCAATGCCTATTACGGTAAAGAACAATATTCGAAAGCAAAAAAAGAATATGAAAACAGCGATGGTTTTTTTACCGAAGCCCAGGGTGAAACATATAGCAGTGACCGCCTTTTTGCACTAATGAATTTGGCCTTGAGCAATGCCAAACTGGGGAACAAACAAAGAGCCTTCGAGCAGTTGGACCGTGTAATTGAATTTCAAAATAAACAACCAGAAACATCGAATCGCCTATTGGAATCATTGCTTATGGCCAAAGCGCGATCAGCTGAAATCTTAGAAGACTATCCCACGGTTATAAATACTGTTGAACGATTCTTTCAAATGCATACTGACACTATCGCGAACAAAGCCAGTGAAGTTTACAAAACCGAGGCGCAAATGTTGGGCGTAAAAGCCAAGTACCATTTGCAATTGAATAAAAATGTTTCATTCTTAAAAAGTATTGATGAGGAATTGAAAGGCACTATAGCCCTATTGGAAAAAAGAAAACCCTTTCTAGAATCGAAAGAAAATATAAATGCCTTAATAACAGAAAACATTGAGGTATTTGAATTTGCAAAAAAAATCAATCTGGAATTATATCAGAAAACAGATGATATTACCTATTTGGAAAAACTAATGGCCCTTCATGAGTCATCAATTTATACCAGAATTAGAACCCGCTTGAATCTTTCTGAGAACATTCGTTTTATGAATTTACCCAAGGGAATTCAAGAACGTGAAAAAGAAGTGCAGGAGAAACTGAAAACAACTACTTCTGACATTTCAGTTTTCCTCAAAGCGACAAAAGAATGGAACCAACTGATGGATAGCATCAAAACTAGATTTCCCGAATACTATGAAATGCGATATAGCACATTGTTTCTGCCCTTGAAGCAACTCCAAAATAAAATTCCCATTGAAACAACCGTGATACGGTATATTTTCATTGAACAAAAATTGTATGCCTATGTTGCTGATGGTATTGGTCAATCTCTGATTTCTCTCAGTGAATTTGATAAATCCGAGATTTCAAAATTTAATTCCACAACTTGGGATCTAGCTTCTTTCAACCAAACCAACCAAAGACTTTTTCAAACAGTATGGTCACCTTTAACCCAGCAGATAAAAACAAAAAAGGTTATCATCTACCCTGACCAATCGCTTTTCAATCTCAGTTTTGAGCTTCTTAGTCCGGATAAAATAAATTCCTTCAAAGAGTTGGCCACCAAAAGTTTATTGGCCAACTATGATATTTCTTATAATTACAGTTTATTGCTTTTGAGCAATCAAGACCGAATGCTTGAATTTGAAGAGGACTTTGTAGGTTATGCCCCAGAGTTCAATTCTTCGATGAAAGATGATTATGAAATGACCATTTCAGATTCATTATTTCTAGACAAAACCTATTTGAGGTTGCTGCCCCAACCCTTTAGTTCTAAACTGGCATCTAAATATGGTAAGCGGTTTAAGGGCAAATCATTT
>CAYNUM010000045.1:0-7703 GCA_964400025.1 uncultured Croceivirga sp. | reverse complement strand
TGAAAATGCCTCAAAACAGGTCTTTACTACCTCGGCCAATGAACATAAAATTATTCACATTGGCACCCATGCCGAATCTAACAATATAAGCCCAGAACTGTCAAGATTGGTTTTTGCAAAAAATATTTCTGATTCTGTGAATATCAATGATAACTATCTCTATACCTATGAGATTTACAATCAAAACCTCAACTCAAATCTAGCCATTTTGACGGCCTGTGAAACGGGCAAACCCACCTATCAACCCGGTGAGGGTATGATCTCTTTGGCCCATGCGTTCAACTATGCCGGTAGTGAAAGTATTTTGACCAGTCTGTGGCAAATTGACGAGCAATCAAGCACACAAATACTAGAATTCTTTTATAATTATTTAGAGGAAGGAAAAAGAAAGGACGAAGCGTTGAGATTGGCTAAATTGGATTATCTCAAAAATGCGGAAGGCAGAACCTTACACCCTCAATATTGGGCCGGGCTGGTTCTCATGGGTGATACTACACCTATTGACTTGAATTCAGGTGTGCCATGGTGGGTTTGGGTAATTATAGCACTACTACTGGCCATAAGCCTAATAACTTTCAGAATTAAAAGAAAAAGAGAATTCCTCAAGTAAGTCTTGGTTTGGGCAAATTTCTATCGTACATTACGATACTACCTGCAACTGCTACATTTAAACTTTTCTCAGATTTGAACTTCACCAAATGATGCGCCTTTTCACATGCTTTTTTGGTAAGCCCGTGATCTTCGGCACCAAGTAGATAAACACATCTTCTAGGATGGTGAAAGGTTTCCAAATCAACTGCTTCGTTCGTCAATTCTACCCCTACCAGCATCGCCCCTTTTGGTAAGTTTTCGTAAAAGGCTTCAAACGTATCGTAATGAAAATAAGGCATGGCCTTTATGGCATGGTGAGTATCGCTTGCCTGCTTGGCATATCGATTACCAATGGTAAAAATAAAACTGGCCCCGAGGTTTTGGGCCGTTCGCCAAAGTGCTCCTAAATTTTCTGGGGTTTTACCATTTTGAATGCCTATCCCAAAAAATTCGTGTTCAAAATTATCGAGGCTCACTTTTCAATTTTTGAAAATAATCTTTTGCCGCCTTATTCACTTTTGGTGCCAATAAAAGCACCGCAATCATATTCGGAATCACCATCAAGGCATAGGACAGATCTATTAAGTTTTTCACCACATCCAACGAAGCTATGGCAGCAAAAACAATCATTATGATGAAATACCAATTGTAAAATTTACCAATCTTGGCATTCGTCAAGAACGAGAGGCATTTTACACCGTAATAGGAATAGGTAAAAAGTGTCGATAGTGCAAAAGCCGAAACAATGATCATAAGCAAAACACCACCCCAACTGCCCAATGAGGTATTGAATGCATTTAAGGTCATTACAATTCCGCTGCCTTCTTCAAGGTAGGCACCACTAAGTATCAAAACAATGGCCGTAAAAGTACAGACCAGAATAGTATCGATAAACGGCCCTAACATCGCAACCAAACCTTCACGAATGGGTTCATCATTTTTAGATTGCCCATGATACATGGGTGCCGAGCCCAAACCTGCTTCGTTCGAAAACATCGCCCTTCGGACACCAATTATCACCAGGCCCCAAAAGCCTCCATTGACCAAAGAGTTAAAATTCCATGCCTCGGTTAGAATTAGTTTTAAAGATGGCAGCACCTGAGAGGCGTTCGCTACCATTACGGAAATCACAGCTAACAAGTACACAACCACCATAAAAGGCACAAGGGCCGTAGCTACCTTGGCTATTTTTTTTAACCCACCAAAGATTACAAAGGAAGAAATGATGGCGAGTACTATCCCTACCAGTAACTTCCAATTAAAGAGAGGGTCATCTTCATTTCCGCCAAGAGCTAGCAAAGTTTCCTCTGGTTGCACAACACTCATAAAGGTTTCAGTAAACTGATTGGCAGTAAAAACCCCTAAAAACCCAAACATACCGGCAATACAAAAGAAAATAGCAAGGGGTTTGTAACTTTTGCCCAAGCCTTGGGTAATATAGAACATGGGACCCCCTTGAAGCTTTCCCTCAGAATCGGTAGAGCGAAACATGATAGCCAAACTACCAGAATAAAACTTGATACACATACCAATCAGAGCCGTCATCCAAATCCAAAAGATAACCCCAGGACCTCCATCATGAATGGCTATGGCCACTCCTGAAATATTTCCTAAACCGACCGTTGCCGCTACAGCTGCGGAAAGGGCCTGTAAAGAACTTACATCGCCTTTGGCTGATTTATCGTCGTACTTACCCCTGGTAATGGAGATGGCATGTCCGAAAAAAAGGTAGGGTTTAAACCCCGATTTGAAGACCAACAAAAGTCCGCCTCCAATCAAAAGAATAAACATTGGCCATTCAGTAGCGGAAATGGCATTTCCCAAAAAATTGTTCAGTTGCTCCATAAATTCGAAAATACCGAATAAAACTGAGCTGAAACAGTTTGTTTGCCCAAAGTAAAAAAGCGTTGTATATTTGCCGTCCACATCGCGGGGTAGAGCAGTAGGTAGCTCGTCGGGCTCATAACCCGAAGGTCGCTGGTTCGAGTCCAGTCCCCGCTACAACAAAGCTCCTTGATTGTTCAAGGAGCTTTTTCTTTTGGAATTAACTTTTCATTTTTCTGACCTTAAATACTGATCTGAGCCTAATACGGTCCGAAAACCGGTGTGCTCCAAACCCGAATCCATACTTGAAGCCATTCTTGCCGTTATTCGATAACTGGCACAATAACTCACACTACATAAAAAAGACCCTCCTTTTAGCACTTTTTCTTTGGCATATGGATTCGAACGGTTCTTGGGTTCTAAAGCACCTGTTGGGTTTTTTACTGGTTTACCTTTGGCCATTTCAGCGTAATAGTCAGTGTTATACCAGTCGCTTGTCCACTCCCAAACATTGCCAGCCATATCATAAAGGCCATATGGATTGGCTTGGTACGATTTAATCGGGGCGAGCCGTTCAAAACCGTCTTTTAAAGTATTCACTACGGGAAATTCACCTTCCCAAGTATTTGCATTATTTGAAAGCTGTTCTGCCTGGTTTCCCCAACTGAAAACCGCATCCTTTTGGCCACCCCTGGCGGCATACTCCCATTCGGCCTCTGTCGGCAGACGCTTGCCCGACCAGTCACAATACGCCATGGCATCTTCATAAGCAATATGTACCACTGGATAATCTTCTTTGCCTTCAATTGAACTTGCAGGGCCTTGAGGATGTCGCCAATTGGCTCCAATTTTCCACTCCCACCATTGTGAAAAATCATATAGATTGGGAAGGCTTGATTTTGATTTCTTGAAGATTAAAGCACCTGGCTGTAATATGGAATCATGGGGTTTTGGGGTATTTGGTGGAAGCTGCTTTTTTAATTCCTCCCAATTTATCTTCCGTTCGGCTACAGTAACATATCCAGTTGCATCTACAAACGCTTTATACTGACTATTGGTCACCTCATGTACATCAATAAAAAAACCGTCCAATACTACCTGATGCCGAGGTTTTTCATGCTCCATTGCCATCCGATCATTGTCAAGAGCACCCATTTGGAAATCGCCCGCTGGAATCCATACCATTCCCTCCGGAACTTCGAAATCTTTAGGTCTTTCCGTTACAGGTTTTACGTCCGTATCCTCGATAGAGGCTTTGGGCAATTGGGTTTTCTTCTTTGTTTGGCATCCCCATAAAAGGAACAAGATTACTGCCGTAATTTGAACTTTTGCTTTCATTGCCTGCACTTATGTTTTCTTACCCTTCCAAATTGTTGCTAAAGAAGAACCCGAAATGTTCATTAACGGTCCGAATACGGCAGGTGCCAACCCCATGGTAGCCAACCGACCCATTTCCAAAGCTATTCCTGAGGCAAGACCCGCATTTTGCATCCCTACTTCAAAAGCAATTGTTCTTGATGACTTTTCATCAAGTCCTGCTAATTTCCCGCCGTAGTAGCCCAAAAGATATCCTGAAAAATTATGGGCAATGACCACAGCAATGAGTACTAGACCAATGGAAAGAAGGGAATCCCTTCCAGAAGCAGTAATAATGGTGATTATAATAGCAATACCGGCCATTGAAACCTTAGGCATTATCTTATCGAGCCACTTAAACTTTCCATGAAAAAAATGATTGAACAATAGACCAGCCAAAATAGGCAGAATTACAATTTTGATGATACTCCAAAACATGGCCAAAAAGTCAATCGGCACCAGTTCATTGGCCAATAGCTGCATGAAAAATGGTGTTAATAGTGGTGATAACAATGTGGATACTGCAGTCAAAGTCAATGAAAGCGCTAAATTCGCTCCTGATATATAGGCCATTACATTAGAGGCCAATCCACCAGGGGAACAACCGACAAGGATAATGCCAGCCGCAATCTCAGGAGGCAACCCAGATAGTTTTGCCAATCCGAAACCGATAAATGGCATTATTGAAAATTGGGCTATGAGACCTACCAAAACACCCTTGGGCATTTTGACCACACCAATAAAGTCTTTTACGCCGATGGATGTTCCCATACCGAACATGATGATAATCAATAGTGGAACTATGAGTTTATTCAATTTGAAAGAACCGATTTCCAAAAATAACTGCGGGTAGAACAGCGAGGCTGCAACCGCCGCAAAAATCAGAATGGTAAAAGAAAACCCCTTTAGACTTTCAATGGCATTAAAACCTATGGCCAAAGTCACAAAAAATAAAATTACAAGAGGTGCCAAATAATTTAAATGCCCGAGTATCCATAAAGTCAGCACAATTAAACCCAAAATAGCACTTGCGGCTAGACTTAATCTACCTGTCTGTTTCATAATAAATGCACAATTAGTTCAGTAATTTTAATTTGATGTTTCGAAACTCAATCACACCCGTTCCCATAGCCTGAAGTGCGATATAACCTTCTGCTGGGTATTCGAAATGTGATTCTGCGGTCAGCGTGTCATTTAGCCATACCTTAATGTGCGATTTCGAAGCATATATGCGATAGGTATTCCATTTGTTCAGTGTTTCGATTTTAATCTTGGGAACTGCTTTGGTCACGATGGATCCGGTTCTAAAATCTTGATTTGGGTGCGTATCCCAAATATTAATTTCATGACAATCAGTTGCGCTCAGTTCTTTGTTAATGCAGCGAATGAACACCCCAGAATTTATGGTACTATCCGGTTTAAATTGCAGCTCCAGTTCAAAGTCTTTGAACGTCTCATTGGTCATGAGAAAACCGTCACCGTCTTTAACTTCCAATACCAAATCGCCATCAGAAAATTTCCATTGAGCATTGCCATATGTCTCCCACTTACCGGAGTCTTCTTGAAATAAGATTTGACTTTCAGTGCGGGAAGGAAGAAACAATACTAGTTGAAGAAATAGTATAAAATAAATATTACATTTTTTCATAAAACTCACCGTTGACTTTGTAAAAAGTACAAAAAAGCATCAGTAAACCATACCTTTCAAAAAGTGAAATTTCTCGAATGCCCAAAAGGCGTTTTAAAAAAACTTAAAAGTAGATTTCTATTTTTAATTTTGAGGTATGACCAATTTTTTATTGAAGGAAATACCATTTACTTCAAACCTTGAATATCAGGTATTAATTTCCGTCATTTTAGGGTCCCTCCTAGCTGTGGTATTGATTTTTTTGGAACCTTTCGATATCAATGGTTTTGAAGCAGATAACAAACACCTAATATTTGTTGGGTTTGGCATCTTATTTTCGATTTTTTATTTGGTGAATTCTAGAATAGAAATCTTCTGGTTCAATGCATTGAATAAAACATGGAGGGTAAAACATGAAATTTTGGCATTTATCATCTTGGTTTTGATTTCCAGCGTTCCCATTCATTTTTATAACCAAGTTTTCCTCAATGACTGGTTTAGTCAAAATCATACGGTAAATGACTACATAAAGCATGGGACCTGGTTTTTCCGTAGTTCTTTAATCCCTATAATGTTGCTGCTTTTACCGTTCTATCTTTATTTGAGAAATAAATTTGGAACCTTGCACACCGATGAAAAACTGAAGAAAATAGAAATTTTAGGAGCAAACAAGGGTGAGAAATTGAAAGTAAAGGAAGTCCAAATATTGTTCGTCAAATCTTCTGAGAATTACGTGGAAATCTTTTTCGAGAAAGATGGCAATATTAAGCAAACCATCTTCAGAAATACCTTGAGCGCAATTAATGAACAGGCTCCTTTTTTAATGTATTGCCATCGGTCTTACCTTGTAAATACAGGCAATATCAAACAGATTAAAGGAAATTCGCAAAATGCGAAGATTAAATTTGATTACGATTTGGAGATTCCCCTTTCGAATACGCACTACAAAAACATAAAAACTGCCGTATCAGTTTAGCCCTAAAAGTTACTATTTAAGCCCACCTCTTATTTCTTCATCAACAAGAATACCTGTTGGTCACTCTTTTTAGCATACTCTAAATTTTTGAATTCTCTTTGGATTGTGATTTATAGCGCAGATGTTCTTTCTCAATGCGATGTGTAGAAAAGAAACTGCGAAAATTCAATAAAAAACAGGACAAAGATGAAATTTAAATTGGCGATTGCTTTTTGTTTGCTGCTATCGACTATCCCAAATGGTACCACAGGGGAAAGTATAAATAAGGAAAGGACGGCCGGTCTCTCCGATCAAATTTTTGATGAACTCGTTGCGATACGCAATGATTTGCACAATCACCCAGAGTTGGCAGGAAAAGAGCAGCGGACTTCAAAAATAGTGGAGGACTATTTATTGGGTTTAGGCTTGGAGGTTAAAACGGGTGTTGGAGGATATGGTGTCGTAGGGATTTTAAATGGAAATAAGAACGGGAAGAAGATAGCTTGGCGCGCTGATATGGACGCAGCTTTGCATGTTTTTGACAATAAGCTCAATCATAAACCTCAGGTCGCCCATATTTGCGGGCATGATGTGCACACGGCTATTGGTCTTGGTATAGCCAATGTGCTTTCCAAATGCAAGGACGACATTAAAGGAACCGTATATTTTATTTTTCAGCCTGCTGAAGAATCTTTCGAAGGGGCGAAAGCCATGATAGAAGATGGGTTGTTCGAAGAAATTCAGCCTGATGAAGTTTTTGGTTTACATGTTTTTCCTACGGAAATTGGCACCATTAGTTCAAAACCAAAAGAACTTTTCGCTTATCAGAGACGGATTAAGTTGACATTTAATAGTACCATCGACCATGATGCATTCAGTGGTTTCTTCCAAGAAATATTAGAAGGTTTTATTCGTCATAAACCAGAAAGCGAACCCTGGTCTTTAGATTACTTGACTGACCCTCAAGCCGGTCTTTCCAATCCGAATACGATTTATGCTGATTACTTCATTTTGGGTTCAAATGTTTCAACCCGTTTCGAGAAAGGCAAAGCCTCGTTTGAATGCACATATTATGAAACTGATTCCACCAGATTGAATTCAATTACAAGACAGATTTCCAATCTGGTCATGGATTCTGAATTTGGAGAGTCTTATATCAACACCTCATTTACGGCTGAGCGACCTACGGTTATCAATGACCCTAAGTTGACCAATGAAAGTCTCTCCATTTTGAAGAGATTATACGGCGAAGACAGGGTTAATCACTTTTACGGGCAAATGCCGTATTCGAATGAAGACTTCATTTACTATCAAAATGAAGTACCAGGGGTCACGTTTCTTTTGGGAGCT
>CAYNUM010000044.1:0-10261 GCA_964400025.1 uncultured Croceivirga sp. | reverse complement strand
GATGATTTTCCACCAGCGACGCCTAGGGTTATTGAGGAGATTGAAGCAGAGGATGGTCAAGTTTTGATTACAACCACAACTTTAGATAATACCACTTTTACCCACACTATTCAATTACAAGGGATTAGTCTTGTCAACGCACAAGGAGAACGCATAACCGATTTGTCCATCAATGAGTTTGGTGAGGTTACAACAACAGTATCGAATTAAGGGTTTTGGTAGATATATACTTCGGTTGCCCCTAACCCATATTTTTGGTATTCTGCATCATAGTAGTCCACTGGGTATTTTTTGAACAGGTATTTCAATTCTTCTTTAAGTACACCTTCGCCTACACCATGAATAAAAACAACTTTTTGTATTCGTTTTCGAATCGCAAACTCCAACTGTCTTTTAGCAGTATCCACCTGTAAGTTCAACATGTCGAATTTCGTCATGCCTCGGGTCGATTTGGTCAGTTGATAAATATGTAGGTCTACCTCCATCTTAGGGGTATTACGCTCTTTGGGTTTGATTTTGACCGAAGATTTCTTCTTGGGGAGTTCCTTTTCTTTCTTGACTTGAAAGGCTTCAAAGTTGCTGACCTGAATGGCACTTCCAGATCTTATCAATTGCGAACTCTGAAATTGCATTGGGAAACCATCATCGGTCTCTAAGGTGATAAGATCATCATCTACGGCTATTACCTCCCCTTTTATGGCCTCATCAAGTACTTCAACTTTATCACCAATCGTAAATTTCATTGTACTAAAAATCGTATCGATTCGTCCCTCCAGTCCAAAAATAATAGTATTTTGAAAGCGCAATCAATTCTTTGCGTAATGAATGCTAAGACGGAAGTAGCTTATATGGGTCTCCAAGACTATATGGTACCCTGTGTCACCAAACAGGTGTTGGGAGTTGACTGCCCTGGTTGTGGCCTGCAGCGTTCGGTACTTTTGTTGATACAGGGTGATTTTTTGGGAGCTTTTTACATGTATCCTGCTATCTACGCCTTGATTCCATTGGCGCTGGTTTTGATAACCAATAAATTCTACAATTTTAAAAATGCCAATACTTGGATTATTACTTTAAGCATTACAAGTGTGGCCTTAATTCTAATCAACTATTTATTTAAACTATTCAATTAAACTTTTTGGATTATGGATGAACTCAAGGAAAAATTACCAAATGGAACTCTCATAGTCATATTAGGCATTCTCGGTTACCTTTGCTGCTGTTTTTTTGGATTTGGCCTCATTCCATCTGCAATAGCCTTCTTTCTGGCCAGAAAGTCCGAAAAGCTTTATTCAGAAAATCCAGAGGCTTACGATAATTTTAGCCAAATTAAGACCGGAAAAATAGTCGCTTTAATTGCCCTGATATTAAATATTTTGATGATCGTAAGAGTAGTTTATGTTCTGACGAGTGGTGATTGGGAAGAAAATATGGAAAGGTCCAGGGAAATGATGGAGCAATGGGGTTTCGAAGTTGAATAGTAGAAAAATGAATCAACAATCCCTTCCTGGTGCTAGTTTGGTCCTGGCCATGGGGATAATCTCTATAGTGGGCGCTCTGGTATGCTGTGGCCCATTCGCCATTATTTTTAGCATAATTGGCCTAGTGCAAGCAAAAAGTGCCGAAAGAACCTATAATGAGGCCCCGGATCGTTACAGTGATTATAGCAATGTGAAAACGGGGAAGATACTTTCCTATATCGGCTTGGCACTTTCGCTGATAACGTTGGCTTTGGCTATTCTGTATTTCGGAGTAATTATTGCCTTGATTAGTAGTGCCGGGGGCTGGGAGAACTTATAATTCTAGAAGCCCTGAATCACATTGTTGATTTGGGGTTCATTTTTAATTGGCTACTTCGCTCATAAATTTTAAGCGATAGATGCGAAGCTCTTCTTCCTCATAGTCACCATCGAACTCTTCCATGGCCTCTGTAATGGAATCTGTTTCTGCTTCGAGAAAATAGTCATGAATTTCTTCTTGCTGATCTTCATCCAAAATTTCGTCTACCCAGTAGCCAAGGTTTAACTTGGTGCCACTGAATACGATTTGTTCCATGTCTTTAATCAATTCTGGAAGCTCAAGACCTTTAGCGGCAGCAATATCATCCAATGGTAGCTTTCTATCTACACTTTGAATGATGTAAAGTTTTAATCCCGAATTGGCTCCCGTACTCTTAACGACCAAGTCGTCTGGCCTTATGATTTCGTTTTCATCAACGTAGTTCGAAATAAGTGCCACAAAGGGCTTACCATACTTTTTTGCCTTACCCTCACCCACTCCATGCACATTCAGAAGCTCTTCCATGGTAATTGGGTATTTCAATGCCATGTCATCCAAAGAGGGGTCCTGAAAAACCACAAATGGCGGTACATCATTTTTCCTGGCTTCTTTTTTACGAAGATCTCGAAGCAATTGCAGCAGCTTCTCATCTGCAGCTCCTCCTGTCGATTTAGCATTTGTGATAATTCCTGAATCGTCTTCATCCTTGTACTCATGGTCTTTGGTCATCATGAAAGAAGTAGGTGATTGCAGGAAGGTGTCTCCGTTATTCGTTATATGCAGCACACCATACTGTTCAATTTCCTTCAAAAGATATCCAGAAACCAGCGCCTGTCGAATGAGGGCCATCCAGTAGAGTTCATCATTATCTTTTCCTATTCCAAATATTTCCTTTGCTTCTGTTTTATGGGAAGAAATCAAGGCATTGCTTTTTCCCACTAGGGTCTTTACAATCTCTTTGCTTTTAAATTTTTCTGAGGTTTCTTTTACCGTACGTAAAAGTTTTACCAAATTATCTTTGGCTTCTTCTTTTGGCTTAGGATTGCGCGCGTTATCGTCCATATCAGCACCCTCGCCATTGACCTCATCAAATTCTTCCCCAAAATAATGTAGAATGAATTTTCTTCTCGACATGGAAGTCTCGGCGTAGGCCACGATCTCTTGCAAAAGTGCCTGACCAATTTCCTGTTCTGCCACGGGCTTACCCGACATGAATTTTTCTAATTTTTCAATGTCTTTATAGGAATAATAAGCCAAACAATGGCCTTCACCTCCATCGCGTCCTGCACGACCCGTTTCTTGATAATAGCTTTCAATACTCTTTGGAATGTCATGATGAATCACAAATCGCACATCTGGTTTGTCAATACCCATTCCGAAAGCAATGGTGGCCACAACAACATCAACATCTTCCATCAAGAACATGTCTTGATATTTTGACCTTGTCTTGGCATCAAAACCTGCATGGTAAGGTACAGCACTGATTCCATTGACCTGTAGTACTTGCGCCAATTCTTCAACACGTTTACGGCTCAAGCAGTAAACTATACCGGATTTGCCTTGATTGTTCTTTACAAACCGAATGATATCGGCATCTACGCTTTTTGTTTTAGGGCGAACTTCATAAAAAAGGTTGGGGCGATTAAAGGAGGCTTTAAATACCTTGGCATCGCTCATTCCCAAATTCTTAATAATATCCTCTTGAACTTTTGGTGTGGCAGTTGCCGTAAGCCCAATTATGGGAATACTATCACCCAAACGTGAAATGATATTTCTAAGGTTTCGGTATTCAGGCCTGAAATCATGGCCCCATTCTGAAATACAATGGGCCTCATCAACTGCAACAAATGAAAGGGTGACTCCCTTCAAAAAATTCACATAATCTTCTTTGGTCAGTGATTCAGGGGCAACATATAACAATTTGGTTATCCCATTGGAAATATCTTCCATGACCTGCCTTACCTCAGTTTTTGTAAGAGAAGAATTTAATACGTGAGCAATACCATGCTGTTCAGAAACCCCTCGAATGGCATCTACTTGATTCTTCATCAAAGCAATCAATGGCGAAACCACAATTGCTGTGCCCTCTTGCATCAAAGCCGGCAACTGATAACAAAGCGACTTGCCACCACCGGTCGGCATAATGACAAAAGAGTCTTTGCCATTGAGCACGTTTTCAATCACACTTTCTTGGAGCCCTTTAAATTGGTCGAAACCAAAATATTTTTTTAAGGCATCCTGCAAATCCATCGTCAAACCCATTTTGGTAAATATGTCTACATAGGTTCTGTGTGCAGTAGTTGGTTAGAAGTTTGAGGTCAGCATTTAATCATAGCACACTAACTATGCGAACAATATAGATTTCTTTAATTTTGTATTCTTAAATATAAGACATTCTTTCAGTTTAACAATCCTAAGAGCACTTAAATACTTTGAACTCCCAAAAGCCAATTCTTGACATTGCAAGGCAGACCATTGAAAATGAAAGCAATGCTATCAAGAACTTGATTTCCTTATTAGACAATGAATTTGAAAATGCGGTACTATGTATTTTGAATTCTAATGGAAGGGTCGTTTTTACTGGGGTCGGGAAAAGTGCACTGATTGCCTCTAAAATCGTAGCTACCTTCAACTCCACAGGTACACCTGCCATTTTTATGCATGCAGCAGACGCCATTCATGGAGACCTAGGCACGGTACAGAAAAATGACGTGGTCGTTTGCTTATCAAAGAGTGGAAATACCGAAGAAATCAAGATGTTGATTCCCCTTATAAAAAGGGGTAAAAACAAGCTGATTGCAATCACCGGTAATATGGATTCCATTCTGGCAAAACAATCTGATTTTGTACTGAATACTTATGTCGAAAAAGAGGCCTGCCCTAACAATCTGGCTCCGACCACCAGTACCACAGCGCAATTGGTTATGGGAGATGCATTGGCTATTTCACTATTAGAGCTTAAAGGTTTCAGTAGTGAAGATTTTGCAAAATTCCACCCAGGAGGTGCTTTAGGGAAACGCTTGTATTTAAGGGTAGAAGATATTGTTGGGAACAATTTAAAACCGCAAGTGGAAGCAAATGCAAGCGTTAAGGAGGTGATTGTTGAAATCTCGGAGAAAATGTTGGGGGTAACCGCTGTACTTGAGAACGAACAGGTCATCGGCATTGTCACTGATGGCGATATTCGAAGAATGTTGAGTAAATACGATACCATTAACACCATTACAGCTCGGGATATCATGACCAAAAGCCCGAAGACTATCGCACCAAATGTTCTCGCAGTTAAGGCTTTGGAGATTTTAAGGAAGAATGGCATCTCGCAACTTTTGGTTATGGACGGTGACGACTATCTAGGAATTATCCATCTACATAATCTTATAAACGAAGGAATCCAATAATGGCAAAAGTAGCGCAAGACCCTAATGAAATGTCTTTTTTGGACCACCTTGAGGAACTAAGGTGGCATTTGATTCGCTCCACCTTAGCAGTAGTCTTAATTGGCTGTGTGGCTTTTGTTATGCGTGGATTCATTTTTGACACCATTATTTTTGGCCCAAAAAATCTTGATTTCCCAACCTATCGCTTCTTTTGTAACATCGCCACTTTTTTTGGAATTGATTCTGAATTCTGCGGAGACGCATTGCCCTTTACCATACAAAGTCGTCTGATGGCTGGTCAGTTCTCCGCCCATATCTGGACGTCTATTTGGGCTGGGGTAATCATTGGATTCCCCTATATTTTATGGGAGATGTGGCGATTTATTAGCCCAGGCCTTTACGAAAAGGAACGTAAACATTCTAGAGGTTTTATTCTTACTGCTTCCTTTTTGTTCTTTTTGGGCGTATTGTTTGGCTACTACGTTGTGGCACCCTTATCCATCAACTTCTTAGGAACGTACCAGGTCAGTCAAGAAGTAACCAACGAAATAGATTTAGCTTCGTACATAGGCACGGTAAGGGCTGCGGTCATTGCCTGTGGAATTATGTTTGAATTGCCAATCGTAATCTATTTCCTGACCAAAGTGGGCTTGGTAACCCCAGAAATTATGCGAAAGTATCGCAAAATTGCCTTGGTGGTCGTTTTGATATTGTCTGCCATAATAACCCCGCCGGACGTTGCGAGCCAAATTGTAGTGGCCATACCTGTTTTGATATTGTACCAAGTAAGTATCTATATCTCAAAAGTGGTCATAAAAAACGAAGCGAAAAAACAAGCCAAAAATGCCTAATAAAGTAGAAGAGTTCAATGCCTATAGGGCCAAAATGAACGATAAGATACTGGCCGATAACAACAAAATCATCAAGCGTATTTTTAACTTGGACACCAACGCCTTTATGGAAGGTGCCCTTGATGTTAAGACCAAAGAACTTCTGGGCTTGGTCGCTTCAGCTGTCTTACGTTGCGATGACTGTGTGAAATACCATCTCGAAAGCTCGAAAAAAGAAGGGGCCACTAAAGAAGAGGTGATGGAAACCTTAAGTATCGCTACCCTTATTGGCGGTACCATCATGATTCCACATCTGAGAAGGGCCTATGAATATTGGGAGGTACTCGAAACCATGGATGAAGGTTAATGGAATCACAATTCATTTTAAATGAATCCCCTGATTTAACTAGATTTGGTGTTGCAATATGATTCTACGTGCTGAAAATATCATGAAGGCCTATCGGGGCCGAAAGGTCGTAAAAGGCATCTCTTTAGAAGTAAGACAAGGAGAAATCGTTGGGCTTTTAGGTCCGAATGGGGCAGGTAAAACGACATCGTTTTACATGATTGTTGGATTGATTAAGCCCAACGGTGGTAAAATTTTTCTAAACGACATGGAAATCACTGAGTTTCCCATGTATAAAAGGGCTCAAAACGGTATTGGCTATTTGGCCCAAGAGGCTTCGGTTTTTAGAAAGCTTAGCATTGAGGACAATATTTTAAGTGTGCTGCAGACCACCAAACTTTCTAAAAAGGAGCAGCACATGAAGATGGAGAGTTTGATTGATGAATTCAGTCTGGGTCATATTCGTAAAAACCGTGGGGACTTGCTTTCTGGTGGGGAAAGGCGTCGTACCGAAATTGCAAGGGCCTTGGCCACTGACCCCAATTTCATTTTATTGGATGAACCATTTGCTGGAGTTGACCCCATAGCCGTCGAAGATATTCAACGAATTGTGGCACAGCTCAAAAACAAAAACATTGGCATTCTAATCACTGACCACAATGTTCAAGAAACTTTGGCGATTACAGAACGCTCGTATTTAATGTTCGAAGGAGGTATCTTAAAGGCAGGAATTCCTGAAGACCTTGCACAAGATGAAATGGTCAGAAAGGTGTACTTGGGTCAGAATTTTGAATTACGCAAAAAGAAATTGGAATTCTAGGTAGACTTTTCCACAAAAAGTGAGGTGAGAATATATAGGATAATAATGACCGGAATTGCCAAAAACCTCAAGGTCACCAAGAGCACCAAACTACCGATTAAGAAAAGATATTTGACTCCATTTTCCTTAAAACCAGTGCCGTTAAATTTTAGGGCAAAAAGGTGAACCTTACTATTTAGTAAAAAGACACTGACCATGGTAAGTCCTAAAAGAAACCATTGATTCAAAATGATATCATTCAAGATATCATTGTTTTGATACAATAGAATTAGGGGAAGGGATAAAATCAACAAAGTGTTGGCGGGTGTTGGCAAGCCAACAAAAGAACTCACCTGGTTTTCATCAATATTAAAGATGGCCAATCGATATGCAGATGCCAGGGTAATAAGAAACCCAAAGAGCGGTAGAATTCCAACCTCTGTATGCATGCCGAACAAGTCAAGGTTCCAACCATCTTTTTGAGCCATGTTCAATAGTTGAAACATAACAATACCCGGCACCACCCCGCTGGTTACCATATCGGCCAAAGAATCTAACTGAACCCCGACATCACTTTTCACCTTCAACAAACGTGCGGCAAAACCATCCAAAAAATCAAAAAAGATGCCCAAGAACACAAAAAACGCCGTCAAATCAAGTTTGTTCATAACCGCAAAGACAACGGCGATACAACCACAGAACAGATTTAACAAGGTTATAAAATTGGGAATATGTCGCTTCATGGTTAAGGTTTTGGTAAAAATAATGGAAAAATCATGCTTTCCATTTTTCGAGTATAATACAACGGTCATTTATGTTGATATTTGCTACTCATGAAAAAAAGTATTGCCCTTTTTGCATTGACGTTTTTTTTGCTTACGAACAGTCTGGCACAAAACCCTCCTTACCTTTCTGACAAAGCCCAAATCAGTGTAATGACCTGCGGTACCGGCAATCAACTTTACTCAGCCTTTGGCCATACCGCTTTTCGGGTGCAAGATCAGGTATTGGGTTTAGATGTCGTGTACAATTATGGCACCTTTGATTTTGACAAACCCAATTTTTACTTGAATTTTGCAAAAGGCAAACTCATTTATTCCCTAAGTAGAAGCAGTTTTGAACGATTTCTTTATTCATATGAACTTGAGAAACGTTGGGTTAAGGAACAAATTTTAGACCTCGACCAAGAGGAAGTAAATCAACTATTCATTTTTTTTGAAAACAACTACCGCCCAGAAAATCGTGACTATGCTTATGACCCGCTCTTTAATAACTGCTCCAGCATTGTAGGATCTATTTTAACTAGCAAATTTGGGGATGCCATTTTATATGAAGAAGCACCAAAAAAAATATGGCCCTTTGAATGGGGCAATGAAAAATTGGTCACCTTTCGAAGAATGGTTCATAGTCATAAAAAAATCAACTCTTGGAGTATGTTTGGTATTGATCTAGCATTTGGCGGTATAACCGATAGGGAACCTACGTTACGACAACAAATGTTTCTGCCTTATCAGGCCATGTATCAATTACGAAATACCACGGTTGATGGTAAGCCACTGGTTAAAAGGGAAAGGGTCGTTTTAGACTATAACGAGTTTGAAGATAACAGCTCTTTTATTACCTCTCCGATGTTCTGGTTTGTATTCTTGCTTTTATTGGTTGGGGCAATTACCTATTTAGATTGGATACATGGCACTCGAAATCGATGGTTGGATTTTTCTTTATTCCTCATCTCAGGTCTCGCCGGCACTATAATTTTATTGCTTTGGCTTATCACAGACCATGAGGTGACCAAGTTGAACTTCAATTTTCTATGGCTTTTGCCGACGAATGCCATTCTTGCTTTTTATCTCACCAAAAAAAGACTCGAAATACCTTGGTTAAAGAACTATTGTTGGGTGGCTATTGGCGGCATTGGTATCGCATTGGTCATTTGGATGTTAGGTATACAATGGCTTTCGCCATTATTTGTTCCTTTGATGCTAATTCTAATAATACGGTACTTTTTGTTGCTCAAAAGGGCCTAAATTTCAGCAATGAACTACTTGACGGTTGAAAATATTTCAAAATCCTATGGGGAACTGACGCTATTCTCAGACATTTCATTTGGAATCAACAAAGACCAAAAGATTGCGTTGATTGCCAAAAACGGAAGCGGAAAAACCTCGATTTTGAATATTATGGCCGGTTTGGAACAACCTGAAAAAGGCCAAATTGTAAAAAGAAAAGACCTACGCGTTTCATTTCTTCCACAAGAACCCAATCTTAATCCCAACTTGACCGTTGAGCAAACGATTTTTGCTTCGGGCAATGAAGTATTGCAAATCATTGCTGAATATGACAAGGCATTGCTGAATCCTGATAATCAAGAAGCATATCAAAAGGCATTTGATGCCATGGAACGTTTCAACGCCTGGGACTTTGAAACACAGTACAAACAAATTTTATTTAAGCTTAGTCTATCTGACCTTAATCAAAAGGTTGGCGAATTATCAGGGGGGCAAAAAAGGCGACTAGCCTTGGCAAATGCCCTTATCAACCAGCCTGAACTTTTGATTTTGGACGAACCAACCAACCATTTAGACCTAGCAATGATAGAATGGCTAGAAGAGTTCTTCAAAAAAGAAAATATCACCCTCTTCATGGTGACCCATGACCGTTATTTTTTGGAAAGGGTCTGCAACGAAATTATCGAGCTTGAAAACAATACCATTTATGGCTATAAGGGCAATTACAGCTACTATTTGGAAAAACGTGATGCAAGACTTGAGCGCGAACAGGTAGAACAGCACAAAAACAAAATTCTCTACAAAAAAGAATTAGAGTGGATGCGCAGACAGCCAAAGGCACGTACCACCAAATCAAAATCACGAATTGATGATTTTCATCAAATCAAGGCCCTGGCCCATCAACGGCGAAAAGAACATCAAGTACAGTTAGAACTGAACATGGAGCGTCTTGGCAGTAAAATTGTTGAGCTGCACAGCCTTAAAAAATCTTACGGGGACCAAGTTATCCTTGATCAATTCAATTATAGTTTTACCAAGGGTGAACGCGTTGGTATCATTGGTAAAAATGGTACCGGAAAATCTACTTTTTTAAATATTCTAACTGGTAGAGAATCGGTCGATGG
>CAYNUM010000043.1:0-10330 GCA_964400025.1 uncultured Croceivirga sp. | reverse complement strand
GGCAGTCATCGGAGGTATACCCGGTGCCGGTGCCACCAAAGGAACAGTGGTAAACATCAATGCGGGTGGTCGAACCCGTTTGTCAGGTGCTTTGCATGGTATATTCTTATTGACCGTCTTATTAGGCTTAGGTACTTTAGCCGCACATATTCCTTTGGCTGTGTTGGCGGGACTATTGATTCCCGTAGGATTCAAAATCATCGACTTCAAAGGCCTCAAGCACCTAAAAGTGGTTCCAAGGGCGGATGCCATTGTTTTAATCATAGTTCTCTTAATTACGACTTTTGGAAGCCTTATCAATGCCGTTGGTATAGGGGTCGCCTTGGCTTCATTGCTATTTATGAAACAGGCCAGTGACCTGGCAAAAAATGGTATGGAAGTGGGTTCTGTTTCGGACTTTGATGGTTCGAAACCATGGCAAGATGAGCAGGAGTTTTACGAAAAGTACAAGGACAAGGTCATCATCAAGCATTTGTATGGGCCGCTATTCTTTGGTTTTACTTCGTATTTCAAAGATGGTATTAAAGAGTTGGGTGGTGATATCAAGGCCTTGATTATTCGAATGGATCGCGTGCCGTACATTGACCAATCAGGGGTTTATGCCTTAGAAGAAGCCATATTTGATTTAAGGGCCCAAAATATCGAGGTCATTTTGACGGGTCTACAGGAACAACCCTATGATCAGCTAACAGCTATTGACATTATACCTGACCTGGTTCCTAAAGAAGACATTTTTGAAAATGTGGATGGTGCCTTTGACTATTTGAAAAAGCAACTCCAGTAAAAATGGTATTCTACAAAGCCATTTTATTGTTTTTATCTCTGGTAAGTGGTTTTAGCTGTTTGAGCAGAGAACCCCAAAATGGAAATGACAAAGATGGTATTTGGGAGTCCATTGGTTATGGAAGAATAGTAACCATTAAAGAAGGCGAATACATTTTTGCGGACGTCACAACATTTTCATGCCTCCCGATTATGCAGGGGCATATTGAAGAATTTGGTGATGCTTTGCAGCTAAAAAATGACACTTTATCGCTTTCCAACGGAATCAATTGTTATTATTTTACGCGAAGGGTTGAAGCTCCCTTAGTCTGTCAGAAAGATTCCAAAGAATACAACGCGGCCAAAGCACTGGCAAATAATCCTGAACATAATTTTGAAGTTCTTTGGGATACTTTCAAAAATCATTACGCCTACTTTGAATTAAGAGGGGTTGACCCTGAAAAAATGTATGCCGAATACCGGCCTAAAGTGAGCCCCAAGACTTCTAAAGCAGAATTGTTCCTAATCCTCTATGAAATGTTGGAATCTTTTGACGACGGCCATATTGGTATTAATGCGGAAAAAGAGGTCTTGAAAGAAGCCCGTAAGATTTATAAAGGCCAAAACCCTGAGAAGAAAGATGTAGTAGAAGAATCCTTTGAAAGCGAAGAAGTAGCTGAGATGATAGCCGAAAAATATATCCCAAACGGTAAATCTTTACGCGGTGATAATCTGCGTTGGGGAATATTGGAACAAAATATGGGCTATGTTCAGATAAACGAAATGGAAGGAATGGCCGATTATGACATTAAGAACACCCTCACCGGTGATAGGTACTGGAAGGCCTATTCAAAGAAATCGGAGAATAGCGAAAATGAACTAGCAGAAGAAGTGAAAGGGGCGGCTAAAGCATTTAATCAAATATTAAATGACTTCGAAAAGGTAAAGGCTTTAATCATTGATTTAAGGTGTAATGGAGGAGGGATTGATGAAGTTGCTATGGAAGTTTTAAAAAATTTCAATGGTGAAGAAAAAGTGGTTTTCACCAAAAAAGCCCGATGGAATAATCAATACACCCCAGCTATAGAAGTGGTACAACCTGCGGTTAAAGAACCCTTTGAAAAGCCCGTTTACTTATTGATTGGCCCTGAATCTGCAAGTGCTACCGAAATAATGGTCCTCTCTTCACTCTCCATACCCAATATCAAATTGATTGGCTCTTCAACTGAAGGTATTTTCTCAGATGTATTGGAAAAGACCTTACCTAATGGTTGGTCTTTTGAACTTTCAAACGAGGTTTACCTTGATATGCAGGGTAATAACTACGAATCCATTGGTATTCCTCCTGATATCCCGATAGACTATCCAAGGGACATTGATGCCTACTTCAAAAAGTTAGTGGATGATTTGGAAACTGGGGACCTGTCAATTGCTAAGGTTATTGAACTTGTCAATTAGCCCGTTCCATTGAAAGATTTACAGTTTTCTTAAGGTTCTACTTCAAACACATGACCTACTTTTGTTCTACAGCTTGACCAAGAAAATCGAAATGTAGTGCAAAGACTTCGGCGGTATCTTGGTTTCTTCCTATACCTTTCTATCATTTTACCAACCCTAGCCCAAGAGGGCCAATACACCTATAAAACAGATGACCCCAATGGCATAGGCAAATGGTATATGGACCGCGAAATAGCCCATGTGATGGGGTTTGCGGGCATGTTTTGGTTGGAGCGTCCAGAACGTGAACTGGAAGAACGCGCCTCTTTGTTACTTCAAAACATGGCCATTGGTGAAAATGACCATATCGCCGATATCGGTGCTGGATCGGGGTATCATGTGTTCAAAATGGCCAAACAAACACCCGAAGGGATGATATACGCAGTGGATATTCAAGATGAAATGTTGGCGGTATTGGAGCATAAAAAGAAAGCAGGAAATCACGATAATGTTTCAGTGATTAAAGGGAGTATAAAAAGCACCAACCTACCCAAAAACACCTTGGACAAGGTATTGATTGTCGATGTCTATCATGAAATGAACTACCCAGTGGAAATGATGCAATCAGTGTACAGTTCAATGAAACCTAATGGTAAATTGTTCCTCATCGAATACCGCGGTGAAGACCCCAAGGTGCCCATTAAGAGACTGCACAAAATGACCGAAGCACAGGCTGTAAAAGAAATGAAAGCCATAGGATTTCAACTGGAGGAAAACATTTCAAACCTGCCATGGCAACATTGCATGGTCTTCATAAAGCGTTAACCGATAAAATGTTTCCGTATTTTCTTTTTTTCACCCTCTTCACATCAACCATGAGCGCACAAACCCTTTACGATAGCAAATCCAATCCTGATGCAACAAACTGGTATACCATTGACGATGTGGTGATGGGTGGCCGGTCAAATGGACAATTTGAAATAGCCACAGCCGGTCATGCCAAATTCTTTGGAAAAGTTTCACTGGAGAATAATGGCGGTTTTTCTTCCGTGCGGTATGTCATACCTGAAACCGGGGTTCGACCAGACCAAATAATACGGGTTCGATTGAAAGGAGATGGCAGCGACTTTCAGTTTAGGGTGAAAAATCAAAGAGGTCAGTATTACAGTTACACCACACGATTTGAAACCAATGGGAAATGGCAAACCCTACAATTTAAATTGAACGACCTCTACCCCACTTTTCGCGGAAGACGATTGGATCTCCCGAATTTCAATCACGATTCCATTGAAGAAATTACCTTTTTGATTGGTAACAAAGTGGCCCAACAATTTGAACTTCTTATCACAAAAATCGAGCTCTTGGATTGACATATTTAGAACGACACTAAACTATACTTTGAATGCCTAAATGCAGAAAATACTATACTATCTTACATTACTAAATAATCGCTAGCAGAATCCCAACCAGCCTGTGCAAACCAAAAATTCGCTTCATACATTTTTACTATTCCTCTTTGTTTACGGAACAGTCTTGGCACAGTCGGTCGATCGACCTGAATTTGCCTCTGGCCAACTTACCGAATCTTTGGATTTTGATGGCGCCCTCAATGAGGCAGATTGGAAGAATGCACCTATCCTGACCAACCTCAAAACAACGGTTCCCGTCGAGGGCGGCACACCGTCTCAGACCACTTTGATTCAAGTGATTGCCAATCCACGAAATGTAGTCATTGGGGTGACCTGTAACGATACGAATCCCGATGGCATTATTCGATTTTCCAAACTTCGGGATGCCGATATTTCCGAGGAAGATCATGTCAAAATAGTAATCGACCCATTTTTGGATGGCCAATCGGGCTACATCTTTGCCGTAAATTCATTGGCAGCGCGCTATGATGCCTTGGTCTCGAATCGCGGGGAAAGCGAAAATGAAGATTGGGATGCTGTTTGGGATGCCAAAACACAGATAACCGAAAACGGTTGGACAGCTGAAATTGTGATTCCCATTCAAAGTATCGCCTTTAAAAAAGGACTATCCACTTGGGGGTTCAATGTAGAACGCAGAATTCAACGTAATCTAGAGACCATTCGATGGTCAAATGTGAAACGCGACCAATTTTTTGCCCAGACCAGTCGTGCCGGCCTGGTCACAGGGTTACCGGAATTCAACTATGGTATAGGGGTTAATGTGCGGCCTTCATTGATTGCCAATGCCAACCAAACTGGGCCCAATGGTGCCATGGTTCTAAAACCAGACATAAGCCTCGATGCCAACCAGCGTATCGGTCCCAACGTATTGGCCACATTTACCGCAAATACCGATTTTGGGGAAACCGAAGTGGATACCCGGCAGACGAACCTCACCCGCTTCCCACTATTTTTCCCAGAACGGAGAATATTTTTTCTTGAAGGCTCCGATATTTTTGAATTTGGTTTTGGTACTGGGCGAAGTACGGTATTGCCCTTTTTTAGTCGTCGCATCGGCTTGCGGAACAACGTGCAAATTCCTGTGGTTGGAGGCACCAAACTCAATGGGCGTATTGGCAAGACTGCTTTTGGTGGCTTGGGCATTCGTACTGGAGATTTTAATTTGGAGGACAACAGTTTTGATGCCACCAATATGGGTGTCGTACGGGTTCGTCGCAATGTGCTTAAAGAAAGTTCGGTAGGGGTTATCGCCACCTCAGGAGACCCTTTGGGACGAGACGGTAGTTGGATGACAGGTGCCGATTTTACCTTTCAGACCACACGTTTCAATGGTGACAAAAACTTCATTGTAGGTGGCTGGGCCTTATTGACCAATCGTGAAGACTTGACAGGTGACCGCTCCGCGGCAGGGTTTAAAATCGATTACCCAAATGACCGTTGGGATATTGCCTTTACCTATGCCCGAATTGGGGAAGATTTTGACCCCTCATTAGGTTTTGTACCCCGTCGTGGGGTGAGTTCGTATCGTATCGGTGGCACTTTTGCACCCCGCCCTAAAGCGCCTTGGCTTCGCCAAATGTTCAACCAACTGTTCATTACGTATATCAATACCCTTCAAGGGCCCTGGCAGTCGTATAGTGTATTTACCGCACCCATTAATTGGCGACTGGAAAGTGGGGACCGCATCGAGGCCAACATCAGACCGGTCGGCGAAAACATTTTGGAGCCCTTTGAGATTTCAGATGGGGTGACCATTCCTGAAGGGGAATACAATTTTATGCGCTATCGCCTAGAAGCTGAATTTGCGCGTAAACGGCGTTTAAGCGGTCAAGCCACTTGGTGGTTCGGTAGTTTTTACGAAGGAGATCTGGATGAATTTGAACTTTCGCTAAATTGGAATCCCAGTGCGCTGCTTGCCTTTGAATTTGCTGGATTGCACAATCGGGCACGACTGCCTTTTGGGGATTTTGAACAAACCTTGGCAGGGCTACGGGTAAGATTCAATGTCACCTCCAATCTACAATTAAACAGTTATTTACAATACGACACCGATAGTCGAATATTAGGGCTAAATGCTCGAATTCATTGGATTTTCTCTCCACTGGGTGATGTTTTTTTGGTCTTTAACAACAACACCATCAATAATATCAACAACCAACCTTGGGAGCTGCAAAACCGGCAGATTCTATTAAAGGTGCGGTATAATTTTAGGTTGTAATGATTACTGAGGTATTAACACACCTAGTTAACAACTCCATTTATACCTAGTATAACTTTTAATTGCACTTTTGGTAACTTTGCCACTTTCAAAAACGGCCTAAAAATGATTCACTTTTTTGGCGATGCAGCAACAAAGGTTTTTGCCCTGCAAACCCAACACGACCTGACCCCAGAAGATACTAAAAAATTAACATGGTTGTTCGGCAACCAACCCAAGATAGCAACGGCGTCACTTGACGCCTTTTTTGTTGGCCCTCGTGTCACCATGCTTACACCTTGGAGTACCAATGCCACCGAGATTACCCAAAATATGGGAATTCAAGGCATCACCCGAATAGAAGAGTTTAAAGCGGTACAAGAAGATTTTAGCGATTACGACCCCATGCTCTTTCAAAAGTATAGTGCCTTGGGTCAAGATATTTACACCATCAACATTGCGCCCGAACCGGTAATGGAGATTGACGACATCGGGGCCTACAACCAAAAAGAGGGTCTGGCGTTAAGTGATGAAGAGGTGGATTACCTCGAAAATCTTTCCAACGAATTAGGTCGTAAATTGACCGATTCAGAGGTATTTGGTTTTAGCCAGGTGAACTCCGAACACTGTCGTCATAAAATTTTTAACGGCACTTTTGTTATTGATGGGGAGGAAAAACCTACTTCGCTCTTTAAACTCATAAAAAAGACATCTGAAGAAAACCCTAACGGAATTGTATCGGCCTATAAAGACAATGTTGCTTTTGTAAAAGGTCCGAAAGCCGTGCAATTCGCACCAAAACGAGCAGACCAACCTGATTTCTATCAAGAAACTGAATTTGATTCGGTACTCTCATTAAAGGCGGAGACCCACAATTTTCCAACCACGGTTGAGCCCTTTAATGGGGCTGCGACAGGTTCGGGAGGTGAAATCCGCGACCGATTGGCCGGCGGTAAAGGTAGTTTGCCCTTGGCAGGTACTGCGGTCTACATGACATCATACTCACGTTTGGAAGAAACAAGGCCTTGGGAAAAAGGCTTCCCGGAACGAGAGTGGTTGTACCAAACGCCCATGGATATTTTAATCAAGGCCAGTAATGGTGCCTCAGATTTTGGAAACAAGTTCGGGCAACCGTTGATTGCAGGTTCTCTGCTCACTTTTGAACATCAAGAGGTCACTGAGGCTACTCGAAGTGACCGTGACGAGGTGGCTTCAAGTGACCTCAGCCACCATTTGAAATTGGGCTACGACAAAGTAATCATGTTGGCGGGGGGCATTGGATATGGCAAAACAGAACAGGCCTTAAAGGATACGCCGAGCAAGGGTGATAAAGTGGTGATTTTGGGTGGTGATAACTATCGCATCGGTATGGGTGGTGCAGCGGTCTCCAGTGCCGATACTGGAGAATTTGAGTCTGCCATTGAACTTAATGCGGTACAACGAAGTAACCCGGAAATGCAAAAACGCGCGGCCAATGCCATCAGAGGATTGGTAGAAAGTGAGGAAAACCCCATTGTTTCCATTCATGACCACGGAGCCGGCGGTCATTTGAACTGTCTTTCTGAACTGGTTGAAGAAACCGGTGGGCATATCGATTTGGACAAACTACCTGTTGGTGACCCTACCCTTTCCGCAAAAGAATTGATTGGCAATGAAAGCCAAGAGCGTATGGGATTGGTCATAGGCGAAAAAGATATGACCACGCTAAAAAAGATTGCAGAACGTGAACGCTCGCCCCTATTTGAAGTAGGCGAAGTAACGGGCGACCATCGGTTTACTTTTGAAAGCAAAACCAAGAACGAAAAACCAATGGACGTAGAACTTTCAGCACTTTTTGGAAGTTCACCAAAAACCATCATGAAAGATTCGAAGCTCGAAACGCAGTTTAATGATGCCACTTATAGTTTGGAGCATTTTCATGACTATTTGGAGCAAGTTTTACAATTGGAGGCCGTGGCCTGTAAAGACTGGTTGACCAACAAAGTAGACCGTTGCGTGGGTGGCCGTGTGGCTAAACAGCAAAATGCGGGACCTTTGCAATTACCCCTAAATAACTGTGGGGTCATGGCACTCGATTTTAAAGGAAAGGAAGGCATTGCCACAAGTATTGGCCACTCCCCAATTTCTGGGCTAATTGACCCAATAGCAGGCAGTCGAAATAGTATAGCGGAAGCATTGACGAACATCATATGGGCCCCTTTGGAAGAGGGCCTAACATCAGTTTCCCTTTCTGCCAATTGGATGTGGCCCTGCCGCAATCCCGGTGAAGATGCTAGGCTGTACGATGCAGTGGAAGCCTGTTCTGAATTTGCCATTGCGCTGGGTATCAACATCCCTACGGGAAAGGATTCCCTCAGCATGAAACAGAAATATAAAGACCAGGAGGTTATCGCCCCAGGTACGGTCATTATTTCTGCAGCTGGTCATTGTTCTGATTTGAAAAAAGTTGTGGAACCAGTATTGCAAAAGGATGGAGGGGACATTTACTACCTCAACCTAAGTCGTGATAAGCATCAACTTGGCGGTTCAAGTTTCAATCAGGTTTTGAACACCATAGGAAGCAACGCACCCAATGTTCTGGATGCCGAATATTTCAAAAAAGCTTTCAATGCGCTGCAAGAGGAAATCAAGGAAGGTACCATTGTTTCAGGACATGACATCGGTTCAGGCGGATTGATTACAACGCTACTGGAAATCTGTTTCGCGGATAACGGTTTAGGAGCCAATATCGATTTGACTGGTTTAGGTGAAGCAGATTCCATAAAAGTATTGTTCTCCGAAAATATCGGAATAGTCTTTCAAACGGATGAAGCCACTGCCGAAAGACTTCTTGCCCAAGACCTTGAGGTTGTGAAAATTGGAAGACCAATTTCTGAAGGTACGTTAACGCTAAAAAACCAAGGTGTAGAAGTCGGATTGAATGTCGCCTCTCTCCGTGACACTTGGTACAAAACATCCTATTTGCTGGATGACAAACAAACCGCAAATGGTCTGGCCAAAGACCGGTATGAGAATTATAAGGTTCAACCGCTTCAATATACGTTCCCAAAACACTTTGACGTCACTTCGAGTGATTCCGCAACACGGAATCGTATCGAGAAGCCGAAAGCCGCCATCCTACGTGAAAAAGGCAGCAACTCAGAAAGAGAGATGGCTCACGCCATGTACCTGGCTGGTTTTGATGTCAAAGATGTGCATATGACCGACCTGATTTCAGGTCGTGAGACTTTGGAGGACATACAGTTCCTAGGTGCCGTTGGTGGGTTTTCAAATTCTGATGTTTTAGGCTCTGCCAAAGGTTGGGCAGGTGCTATCAAATACAACGAAAAGGCCAAAAAGGTGATTGATGCTTTCTTTGCGCGACCCGATACCCTTTCGGTCGGTATCTGCAACGGTTGCCAGTTATTTATGGAATTGGATTTGATTAATCCGGATCACGGCAACCAGCATGGTAAAATGACCTATAATGAGTCCGGCAAGCACGAGAGTAATTTCACCTCGGTGACCATTCAAAAGAACAACTCAGTGATGCTCTCAAATTTTGAGGGTGCAACTTTGGGCGTGTGGATCAGTCATGGTGAAGGTAAGTTTCTCCTACCATTGAGCGAAGACCAGTATGACATTGTGGGTAAATATGGTTACGCTGAATATCCTGCCAATCCGAACGGTAGCGATTACAACGTAGCAATGCTATGTGATAAAACAGGCCGTCACCTGGTGACCATGCCGCATTTGGAACGTAGTATTTTTCCATGGAACTGGGCCCACTATCCGAAAGATAGAAATGATGAAATCTCCCCATGGATTCAGGCCTTTGTCAATGCCCGAGAGTGGATAGAGACTCCCAAACCCCAAAAAGGGGCTTAAAAAGCTCCTCCCTTTAGAAAAGGGAGGTGGCGATGAGCAAAAGCGAAATCGTCGGAGGGATTGATAGCCTGCAATCTGGCTAACTTTACCAATATCAAAATATCCGGCACGGTTGAAAATCCTAGCGGCCAAATCAATCTCCCCTTTCTTCCTCATTTTATTCGGAATTCATACCCCTCTTTTCTAAAGAGGGGAGCTAAAAAAGATAATCTGCCATATTCTGGGCAATGATCTCCTGGGAGGGGTTAGGGGTGGGTCCCCCAATTATTCCAAAGTATCATCGATGTTTTCCTATCTTTAAGAATAAACGAAAACACCATGAACACACCTTTCAACCGTCGAAAATTTATAAAGTCAGGTTCCCTTTTGACCATGGGTGCCATGTCGGCACCATTACTAGGTGCCACTGTAACACATTGTGCAATTCCGAACACAGCCTTCGATAATATGAATATTATCGGTCCAAGGGATGGGTACTCCCCTCATATCGGCACCTTGGTCTCTATGATGAATTGGATGCGTGATGTAATGTTGAGTCCCGTTCGGGGAATGAGCATTTCTGATTTAGATTATTTAATTGATGATAATGCCAATACCATTGGGGCAATGCTTATGCATTTGGCAGCCACGGAACGCT
>CAYNUM010000042.1:0-10371 GCA_964400025.1 uncultured Croceivirga sp. | reverse complement strand
TCATTCGTATAAGCCATTGAAGGTAAACCTAAGCGAAGATGGTGGTAAGTATATTAGATTTATTTTGTGGCATCAGATGTGGCTTGAAGGGAGGTCAAATCAGCAAGGACCAAAGTTCTCTATTCGACGCTCAAGAATGCTGGCCTATGCGCAGATTTCTCCGAGATTTTTAATATTGACCCATTTTGGCTTGAACAGCTTGGGAGCCGGGAATCTAACAGCAAACCCGAATTCACAGACTGCCAATCAACGAAGTTTGTTGTTTCTCCATGATGCTTGGGCAGAATTTGCCGTGGTTCCTGAGAAATTATACATAGGCTCTGGGCTCCATTACTGGAATGGAATATCAAGACTTTCGAATCAAAGTACCTTGAACATGATGACCTTAGACAATCCTGGGTCAGGAAATGGAGATGCAAGGCTTTTCCCCTGGAACAATATTACGACCAGTGATCAGTTCGCCAGGCATTTAGGAATTTATGCAAAGGGCTCATTGGGGAATTTTGGTTACCGCTTATCTGCAAACAATGCCAGAAACAATATCGGGGCTTTAGGAGCAGTACCAAGTTATCAGGTTGACAACAGCATCGGTACAGGTACCTGGAACTATGCAGGATATTTTAAATATGATTTGATGGACAAAGAATCCGATAAGCTCCCCTATTTTGTAGGTTCATATTTGGGTTCCAAGAAGGTCTTCTCCATTGGGGCAGGTTTTTTCCATCATCCTGATGCATTGGCTGTTAATAGTTTGGAAGAGCGGGAATCAGTAACTCATTTTGCTCTTGATGCCTTTTATGATGCCCCAATAAACGACAAGTTGGCCATTAATGCTCTTGGCGCTTTTTACAATTATAACTTCGGGGACACTGATGGTTTTGCCTCCGGCGGTTTAGTTCCCTCATCCGGTACCATTCTTCATACGCAATTGGGACTATTGTTTAGAAAGGCCAAGTTAATGCCCTACGTAACCTATAATTCACAAAACTTGGACTTTACTCCTGAAAACAGTAACGAGGTGGGTATAGGATTGAATTACTTTATTAATGGGCATTTTGCTAAAATAACTGCGGAGTATAGTACTGGAACTACTGGGGTTATGGGTGCAGAGTCCACAAATATTTTTAGAATACAAACACACATATTCTTATAAACCAACAAATTATGTCAGAAAAACAAGCAAAGGCTTCGGCCTACTGGAAAGAGAATCTGCGCTATTTGGTCATACTATTGACTATTTGGTTCGCGGTCTCGTACGGTGCGGGTATTATTTTCAAAGATGCCTTGAACAATATTCGCGTTGGCGGATTTAAACTCGGATTTTGGTTCGCACAGCAAGGTGCCATTTATGTATTCGTAGTTCTCATTTTCGTTTATGTACGATTAATGAACAAACTGGATAAAAAATACGGCTACGACGTCGATTAACTAACCAATAAAAATTACAACAATGACTGATGTACAAATTTGGACCTATGTGCTAGTTGCACTATCGTTTGGTCTATATATAGGGATTGCAATTTGGTCCCGTGCCGGTTCCACAAAAGAATTTTATGTCGCTGGTGGTGGTGTATCGCCTTTGGCTAATGGAATGGCGACTGCAGCAGACTGGATGTCGGCGGCAAGTTTTATTTCTATGGCAGGTATAATTTCCTTTGCTGGTTATGATGGGGCCGTATACTTGATGGGATGGACAGGAGGTTATGTACTTCTGGCCCTTCTCTTGGCTCCATATCTCAGAAAATTTGGAAAGTTTACGGTACCTGACTTTATAGGTGAACGCTACTATTCGAAAACTGCTCGTATTGTGGCTGTAATCTGTGCTTTGATAGTTTCCTTTACATATGTGGCCGGACAAATGCGGGGTGTAGGTATCGTTTTCTCAAGATATCTCGAAGTAGATATTAATACAGGGGTAATTATTGGGATGGTAATCGTTTTGTTCTATGCAGTATTGGGCGGAATGAAAGGAATTACCTATACCCAGGTAGCCCAGTATTGTGTATTGATTTTTGCCTTTATGGTTCCCGCAATTTTTATCTCTATTCAAATGACGGGAAATCCAATTCCGCAACTAGGTTTCGGGGGAACGCTTTCAGATGGCTCTGGCACCTATCTTTTGGATAAACTCGATGGACTATCAACCGAACTTGGTTTTGCTGAATACACCAATGGATCGAAAAGCCTTATTGATGTGTTCGCTATCACTTTTGCTCTAATGGTAGGTACCGCTGGTTTGCCGCACGTTATCGTTCGTTTCTTTACGGTGAAACGTGTAAAGGACGCCAGAAAATCAGCTGGTTTGGCCTTGTTGTTTATTGCCATTCTTTATACAACTGCCCCTGCAGTTGCTGTATTTGCAAGAACAAACCTTATCGAAACGGTTAGCAATAAAGAGTATGACAAAATGCCCGAATGGTTCAAGAACTGGGAAACTACTGGCTTGATAGGTCACGATGACAAAAATGGTGATGGAATCATTCAGTACGTGGCCAATCCTGAAATCAACGAGTTGAAGGTTGACCGTGACATTATGGTATTGGCGAATCCTGAGATTGCCAATCTTCCAGCATGGGTAATTGGTTTGATTGCTGCTGGTGGTCTTGCTGCTGCTCTTTCAACTGCAGCCGGATTACTTCTGGTAATTTCTTCTTCGGTTTCCCATGACTTGATTAAGAACGTTATCAATCCTAATCTTTCGGAGAAAGGTGAATTGTGGGCAGCAAGAATTTCTGCAGCAGTTGCAGTTGTAATTGCAGGTTACTTCGGTATCAATCCGCCCGGTTTTGTGGCGGCAGTGGTTGCACTGGCCTTTGGTTTGGCAGCTGCATCGTTTTTCCCGGCCATAATTCTTGGAATTTTCTATAAAAAGATGAACAGTAAAGGTGCCATTGCAGGTATGATTGTTGGTATCTCATTGATGCTGTTCTACATGTTGAAATTTAAGTTCGGAATTTTTGATGGTGGTAAATCTGCTGTGGCCGGATTAAAAGACGGCTGGTGGTTTGGTGTTTCGCCCGAAGGATTTGGTACCATTGCTATGTTGGTCAACTTTGTAGTGGCTTTGGTTGTGAACCAATTTACAGAAGAACCGCCCGAAGACGTTCAAGAGATTGTTGAGAACATTAGAATCCCTAGTGGTGCAGGCGAGGCCTCATCGCATTGATTATATTTAGTTGGTTACTGAGAGCGGTGTGGTATGTATATGCCGCACCGTTTTCGTAATTTTAGAAAAGACCTAATTCAAGAAAGTGAAAAAAAGACATCAACAAAAATTGGTGGTTTTGGGCCTCATTCTATTCCTGATTTGGAACGTACCTTTCGTAACCATTTTCGATGTTGATTTTCAAATTTTAGGATTTCCCGCTTTCTATGTTTTCATTTTTGTCAGCTGGTTAGTTTCAATCATTATCACATATACCGTACTAAAGAAATTTCATGAGTAGTTATATGCTAATATTGATTATCGTGATTTACCTGGCTTTTCTTTTCTTTTTGGCCTATTGGGCCGAAAAGGGAAAAAACAAAAGGTTGGTCAAAAGCCCATATGTTTATGTGCTTTCATTGGCCGTTTACTGTACGGCATGGACCTATTATGGCAGTGTGGGTATAGCATCGCGCTCTGGAATTAGTTTTTTGGCTATTTACCTCGGTCCGGTTATTGCCCTACCCATTTGGATTGTTCTAATGCGAAAAATCATTCGTATTTCAAAACAACACAAGATTTCAAGCATAGCCGATTTTATCTCTCTTCGTTACGGAAATAATCGACTATTGGGTGCTTTGGTAACCCTAACCTGTTTGTTGGCTATCATTCCTTATATCTCATTACAGCTTAAGGCAGTCTCTGAGACTTTCGCTTTGGTTTCAAATGAAAATAGTTATATCGCCACAGGAATTCTTGATGATTCCACTTTTTATATTGCCTTACTTATAGCGGTGTTTGTTGCTTTTTTCGGTACACAGTCCACTGATGCCTCAAAAGGTAAACAAGGCATCATGGCCACCGTTGCCTTAGAGTCCATACTTAAGCTTGTTTTCTTTCTTATAATCGGCATTTTCGTAGTGTATTACTTATTTGATGGTACCACAGGCCTTTATCAAAAGGCCTCTTTGACCGAGAATTTTAAACAGCTAAGTGCATTTGGGGGTTTGGAAAATGGTTTCAATTGGATGTTTACCATTTGTCTCTCGTTCTGTGCTATCTTTTTATTACCCCGTCAGTTTCATGTTGCTGTGGTCGAGAATCAAGATTTGAATCACCTCAAGAAGGCCATTTGGTTATTTCCGCTTTATCTGCTAGTTTTCAATGTCTTTGTCATTTTTATAGCATGGGCGGGAAACCTTTCCCTTCCAGATACGGTGAATCATGATTACTATTCCCTTTTGCTTCCACTTCAACAGGGTAATTCTTTTTTGACCTTAATGGTTTTTATGGGTGGTTTCTCAGCAGTCATATCCATGATTGTAGTGTCTACCTTGGCCTTATCAACTATGGTCAGTAATAACATTATCATTCCTTATGGATTTATCAAAAAATTGGTAGAGGGTAACCCAAGAGATAATGCAAAAAGCATTAAAAGTATAAGAAGAATGGCCATCTTTCTTTTGATAATTGTTGCCTATTTCTTCTATGTACAATTCTCTAATCAATTGTCATTGTATTCCATTGGCTTGATTTCATTCGTGATAATTGCCCAGCTGGCACCATCTTTTTTTCTCGGTTTGTTTTGGCGAAGGGGTACGGCACGAGCTGCTAAATCAGGTATTCTTGTAGGACTATTGGTAGTTGGTTACACCTTGTTGGTTCCTATTATAGCTAATGTCATCTCACCGCAGTCAGAATTTGTTAACCAAGGGCTATTTGGATATTGGTGGCTCAAACCGTCAAGTTTGTTTGGCCTGAACTTTTTAACACCTGAAAGCAATGCTTTTTTGTGGAGTTTGAGTTTCAATTCTCTGGCTTTTGTAGGTCTATCTCTTTTGGCCAAAGGGAATTACCGTGAACGAAACTATGCTGAGATGTTTGTGCACCATGAGAACTATGAAAATCTTCAGGAAGGTGCATTTATTTGGAAAGGTGAGGCCTACGTAGCAGATATAAAACGCTTATTAATACGTTTTCTGGGCGAGCAAAGAACCGAACGTGCTTTTTCAATATTCAACAAAAAATATAATATTTCTGTGCTGGAGGAAAAGGCAGACTCACGATTGATCAATTTTTCCGAAAAGCTTTTGACCGGTTCTATCGGGAGTGCCTCTGCAAAAATCCTTTTGGCGTCGGTTTCCAAAGAAAAACCCATTAGCCTAGTGGAGGTTTTAAATATTTTGGAAGAAAACAAAGAAACCAAGGCCAACAATAAACTATTGATTGAAAAATCCGAAGAACTTTCCCAAATGGCCACTCAACTGCAATCTGCCAATGAAGAACTTCGATTGCAAGATAGACTTAAAGACGAGTTTTTGGATACGGTGGCACATGAGTTAAAAACCCCGATAACTTCCATAAAAGCGGCATCTGAAGTATTGGAAGATGAACAAATGCCTAGGGAATTAAGGCAGCAGTTTCTTGAGAATATTAGTAAGGATACTGACCGACTTGCAAAACTCATCCATAATATTTTGGATTTAGAGAAGTTGGCTTCCAATCGAACAGAATTGGACATTCAAGCACGAAAAATCAATCTGACAATTAAAAAGGCGATTTCAGGTATTGAACACATTGCTTCCCAACGTGGAATCAAGGTTGAATTCAATAACACTGAATATTATGATGGTCTTTATGACGAGGATCGTATTCTTCAAGTACTTACCAATCTATTGTCAAATTCTCTAAAGTTCACTGAAAGTGAAAAAGGAATCATTACCATTTTATTGGAGGATAAAGAACGGGAAATTGCAGTAGCCGTTGAGGACAATGGACGAGGGATTCCCGAGGAAGATCACAACTATATTTTTGAAAAATTTTATCAATCAAAGAATCAGAATACCAAAAAACCACAAGGAAGCGGATTTGGTCTAGCGATATGCAAACGTATTGTGGAAAGTCACAATGGAAGCATATGGGCTGATAATACGTTTCAAAATGGGGCACGATTGGTATTCACAATACCTAAGGCGAAATGAGCAAAAAGATATTAATTGTCGATGATGAGCCCAACATTGTAATGTCGTTGGAATATGCTTTCAAAAAAAAAGATTTCGAGGTTTTTATCGCTAGAGATGGCACAGAGGCGCTTGAAATTGCAAACCTGCAGCTTCCAAATATTATCTTATTGGACATCATGATGCCAAAAATGGACGGGTATGAAACCTTAAAGCAAATTAGAAAAAATAAGGAATTGGATAGGACCAAGGTCGTCTTCTTGTCTGCAAAAAACAAACTGACTGATGTGGAAAAAGGTATGGAACTTGGGGCCGATAGTTACGTGACGAAACCTTTTTCCATAAAAAAGGTAATTACTGATGTTGAAAAAATGATAGCCTGAACCATTATGAACTACAATGATTTTTATTCAAAGAGTATCCAAGACCCAGAGGGTTTTTGGATGGAACAAGCCCAAGATTTAGCTTGGAATCAATTTCCAAAAAACATTTTGACCACTGCCCCGAATGGTAGTAGTCACTGGTTTTCTGACGGAGAATTGAACATGAGTTATCTGTGTATTGACCGCCATATCGAATCGGGTCATGGTGAGCAGGTAGCAATATATTACGATTCACCAGTAACGGAGACCAGAGCACAAATCACCTTCTTCCAGTTACACCATGAGGTATCGAAATTGGCAGGTGGAATGAAAGAACTAGGATTGCAAAAAGGAGATACTGCAATAATTTACATGCCAATGATTCCACAGGCTATTTATGCCATGTTGGCCTGTGCTCGGTTAGGGGTGGTGCATTCTGTAGTATTTGGAGGCTTTGCACCCCATGAATTGGCAATACGAATTGACGACTGTAAACCCAAGGCAATTATCACTGCTTCAAACGGCATTGAAATTCAAAAGATAATTCCTTATAAACCTTTTGTGGATGAAGCTATTGCGTTGGCCAAGCACAAACCCGAAAAAGTTGTGATTTTTGATAGAAAGCTTGGAGTCAGTATTCCCAAGAAAGACTATGACGTTGATTATACCCAGTTGGTTGATAACTCTCAACCTGCAGAACCGGTTCAGGTGAAATCAACACACGCGCTTTACATCCTATATACTTCAGGTACAACAGGTACCCCGAAAGGTATTGTAAGGGATACTGGAGGATATGCCACGGCTCTTAAGGCCTCCATGAAGTACGTATATGGTGTCGAAGAAGGCGATGTGTATTGGGCGGCAAGTGATGTAGGTTGGGTTGTTGGGCACAGCTATATTGTTTATGCTCCCTTATTGAATCGTAATAGTACCGTTCTTTTTGAGGGAAAACCCATAAAAACTCCAGATGCTTCAACCTTTTGGAGGGTTATTTCTGAATATCAGGTGAAGGTCATGTTTACAGCGCCTACTGCTATCCGGGCAATTAAGAAAGAAGACCCCGATGGTCTGCTCCTTAAAAAGTACGATTTGAGCTGCCTACAATATCAATTTTTGGCAGGTGAACGCTGTGATGTTGCTACCTTGGAATGGACACGTGAAAAGTTGGGAGTACCGGTAATTGACCATTGGTGGCAAACTGAGTCGGGTTGGCCTATGCTAGCCAATATGGTGGGTGTTGGACTAAAGCCGGTAAAACCAGGTTCGGCCAGTTTTCCGGTTTTTGGATACGATATTCAGATTATAGATGAAGATGGAAATTCCTGTGGAGCAAATGAAGAGGGTTACGTATTGGTAAAACTTCCGCTGCCCCCGGGCTGTCTTTTGGACGTTTGGAACAATACCCAAAGATTCGTTTCAGGGTATTTAGAAAAATTTCCAGGGTATTATTTTTCAGGTGATGGTGGCTATAAAGACAAAGAAGGTTATGTGTATATCACCGGCCGAGTCGATGATATCATCAATGTTGCCGGTCATCGCCTTTCTACTGCTGAAATGGAAGAAATTGTTGCTTCACACCCGGCAATTGCTGAGTGTGCCGTTTTTGGGATTCATTGCGATTTAAAGGGGCAACGCCCTTTAGGTCTAGCTGTATTGAAATCAGGGACTACCACCTCTTCAGAGGATTTGGAAAAAGAGGTAATTCTAAATGTTCGACATGAAATCGGGGCTGTCGCTTCCTTTAAACAACTGTTAGTGGTCAATCGATTGCCCAAAACACGTTCAGGAAAAATATTGCGAAAACTACTGCGCAATATTGCCGATAAAACGGAATATCCCATTCCATCGACTATTGATGACAGCGCCATTATTGATGAAATAAAACAAGTATATAAATCAAACCAAGTAGGTAACTTTAAACAACAAGCCGTATGAGTAATTATCACATAAAACATTTAGAAGAGTACTTTCAGGTCTACCGTAAATCGGTTCGTAACCCTGAATCATTTTGGGAAGAAATTGCAGAAGAACACTTTGTATGGCGAAAGCGATGGGATAAAGTATTGGATTGGGATTTTACCAAACCAGAGATTAAATGGTTTGAAGGAGCAAAGTTGAATATCACAGAGAACTGTATTGACCGCCATTTGCATATTCGAGGTGATAAAACGGCCATTTTGTTTGAACCTAATGACCCTAAAGAAGAGGCACAGCACATAACATACAAACAATTGCATGCCAAAGTTTGCCAATTTGCGAATGTGCTAAAGTCGCAAGGCATCGAAAAAGGAGATAGGGTAGTGATATATTTGCCCATGATTCCTGAACTGGCGATTTCTGTTCTCGCTTGTGCAAGAATAGGAGCGATACATTCTGTGGTATTTGCCGGGTTCTCGTCGACGGCTTTGGCGACACGAATCAATGACTGTGAAGCCAAAATGGTTTTGACTTCAGACGGCAGTTATCGTGGGTCAAAGACTATAGATTTAAAAGGTATTGTGGATGATGCACTGAAAGATTGCCCAGGTGTTGAAAAAGTATTGGTGGCAAAGAGAATCAAAACAGATATTCATATGGAGGAGGGCCGTGATGAGTGGCTTATGCCATTATTGGATGCGGCGAGTGAAGAATGTGAACCAGAAGTTATGGATGCAGAAGATCCACTTTTCATTTTGTATACTTCAGGTTCCACTGGCAAACCAAAAGGTATGATGCATACTACTGCTGGCTATATGATTTACACGGCCTATACCTTTAAAAATGTATTTCAATATCGTGAGAATGATGTGTATTGGTGTACGGCAGATATTGGTTGGATTACAGGTCACTCGTATATTGTCTATGGTCCATTGGCCAATGGGGCCACAACGGTGATGTTTGAAGGGGTACCAAGCTATCCAGATTTTGGTCGGTTCTGGGAAATTGTTGAAAAGCACAAGATCAATCAATTTTATACGGCGCCTACTGCTATCCGCGCCCTGGCCAAAGAAAACCTTGATTTTGTGACCAGTCGTGATTTATCTAGCTTAAAGGTATTGGGCACGGTAGGTGAGCCAATTAATGAGGAGGCTTGGCATTGGTACAATGATCATGTAGGTGAAAAGAAGTGTCCTATTGTTGATACCTGGTGGCAAACTGAAACAGGTGGTATTTTGATTACACCGATTCCGTTTTCCACACCGACAAAACCGACGTATGCAACCTTGCCAATGCCAGGTATACAACCGGCTTTGATGGATGAAAACGGAAACGAGATTTTTGGAAACCAGGTCGATGGAAGGTTGTGCATTAAATTCCCTTGGCCATCAATAGCAAGAACCATCTGGGGTAATCACCAGCGTTATAAGGATACTTATTTTTCTGCTTTTGAAAACAAATATTTCACAGGTGATGGAGCCTTACGTGATGAGGTGGGCTATTACAGAATTACGGGTAGGGTTGACGATGTCATAATTGTGTCGGGTCATAATTTGGGTACTGCACCGATTGAAGATGCGATTAATGAGCATCCAGCGGTCGCTGAGTCGGCCATTGTAGGTTATCCCCATGATATTAAAGGAAATGCCCTTTATGGCTATGTCACCTTAAAGGAAACAGGAGAGTCAAGAGACCGCGATAACCTCCGTAAAGAAATTAATCAGCAGATTTCTGACAAAATAGGCCCGATAGCGAAATTGAATAAAATTCAATTTACCCCAGGTCTGCCAAAAACTCGAAGTGGAAAAATCATGCGCCGGATTTTAAGGAAAATTGCGTCAAAAGATACTAGCAATTTAGGCGATACTTCGACATTGCTAAACCCTGAAGTGGTACAACAAATAATGGACGAGGCCTTATAAACCTATTTCCAAAATTCCCAAAACCTGTCTTTTTTCAACAATTGTTGTAACGAGGCAGGTTTTAT
>CAYNUM010000041.1:8281-10410 GCA_964400025.1 uncultured Croceivirga sp. | reverse complement strand
CTTGGCTTGCAAAGAAGTCTGAATATCTAGCCGTCGATTCTGTTCTTATATCTTTCAATACGAGTGAAAATGCACCTTGCCGAAAATAGTAGAAAGATACCAATTGGTCTATTTGACGTAAGGTTATATAGCCTGGAGCTACGTCGAAATCTTGTGTTAGGTTCTTCAATTCACCCGTTTCAGCATCGCCATCAAAATTGAACTGATAGACATTTTGTGCATCTTCACCGATGACCACAAAATCTGCGATGGGCGTTTCAATAACTACAGGTGTGGTCCCCGGAGAATCATCTGAGTTACAAGCAATCAATAGTAACCCGAAAAAGGGCAGTAAAACTCTCTTCAATTTCATAGCATTTGGACTAAAAAGATACCATTTAATTGAATAAGTTGCGGCATACCCTTACAAATTAGTACTTTACAAGCATGCTAACCAGAATGAACTTAGAACATATTCTGTTCTTGGATATCGAAACAGTTCCCGAAAAACCACGCTATTCAAATCTCTCAGAGGAGGAACAAGCTTTATGGGAACATAAATCAAGATATCAACGTAAAGAAGAATTTACGGCCGAAGCGTTTTATGAACGGGCCGGTATTTGGGCAGAATTTGGAAAAATCATTTGTATTTCTGTTGGATTTTTTACCCACAAAGGAGACCTAAGGAACTTTAGGGTAACCAGTTTTCATGGTGAAGAGAAAAATTTATTGAAGGAATTCAAAAACCTATTGAATACGCATTTTAACCAAACCAAACACCTATTATGTGCACACAATGGGAAGGAATTCGATTTTCCTTATATCGCCCGGAGACTATTGATACATGGTATCAAATTGCCCTATAAACTGGATTTATTTGGTAAAAAACCTTGGGAAGTACCACACCTTGACACCATGGAACTTTGGAAATTCGGTGACTACAAGCACTTTACTTCGCTGAAATTAATGGCCCATGTTTTGGGCATTCCTTCCCCCAAGGAAGATATGGATGGCAGCATGGTTCGTGATGTGTATTATGAAGAAAACGATCTTGATAGAATCGTGACTTATTGCGAGTTGGATGTGGTGACCACCGCCCAAGTTTTTCTTCGACTGAGGGGCGAAGATTTATTGAGCGATGATGAAATAAAAAAAGTATAGTTCTGTCAGTCCTTAATGAATTTTGTACTTGCTATGCCCGCGTAATCTTGAATGTTAAGTACATAAAGACCGGCAGAAAGATCTTCCACATTGATATTGTTATTCACCTTTCCCTTTTTCAGAATTGTTCCATTGGTTGAGACCACAGAATACATGGCATCTTTTGAAAGATTTGCATCAACTTGAAGTTCATTCACCACAGGGTTTGGGTATAATGTAATTGAAAACCTGTCATCTAGGGTCAAAACTTCATTTGACTTCAATTGGGTATCAGTCCCTTGATATTCAAAACGAATTTCTTCAGAGAACTCAGACGCCAAATTTTGTGAACAAACCGATCGTACCCTGGCGGTATAATATGATCCCATTTCTAAAAGAGCAAGAGAAAATTCAGTTTCAAAAAGGGTATGTGTCTCCCAATCGTCATCACTAGCTGACCTTATCTGAAATTCATAGAGCGCTTCCTCTCCTTTTGACACCCAATTGAGGTTCATTTCTGATTCTTCATTGACACCCAATTTCATTTCTTGAGGTGCGTCAAGGGTACATTTAGTTAACTGAACACCGCTGATAATAATTGAAAAGTCCTGCGCATTGCTAGTCAAGTTACCTTTATGTGTTATCGTTACGGTATACTCCCCATGGGCATTGGCAATATCAATCCGCTCGAAATTATCGACCAGGTTATCTCCTTTTTCCGCTTGGCTTGAAGCTTTTGAAGGGTTCAACTTCCAAGGAAAAAAGGTTTGACCATCTTTGGTGATCCGTATATCCAAATCATTGGTCAAGGCAGCAAATGGTGCGTTTAAAGCACCTCTGTTGATATAATCACCTGATGGGTCTGTCCAGGAAATAGACGCTAAAAGTGGCTCCTGTCCATTGGATTTTACGGTAAAACTGAGTGTTTGCTCATTTTCTAGAACTTCTTCCAAAATCAGGGTACTAAAGTCTTTCCTTTTAATGGTTTCTGCAGCTTTTTTTGTGTTGAT
>CAYNUM010000041.1:0-8260 GCA_964400025.1 uncultured Croceivirga sp. | reverse complement strand
CCCCATCCCATTTTGTAGTCTGGACCTGGTTGTTGTACATCGTCTGCTGTGTGCAATGCCAATCCTTTAAGGGTTGACGACTTCATGAAATTACCATTTAACTCCTGATAATATTCCTGTAATAATAGTAATGCACCTGTAACTCCTGGTGCGGCCATCGACGTGCCCATAGTAGAACTATAACTACTGTCATTGTTCGAATTGGTAGAATATATCAACGTACCATCACCAGCAAGGTCTGGTTTAATACGGCCATCATCCGTAGGCCCAAAAGAACTATAACTCGAAACATCGGCAGTTTTAAGGTACCCTGTATTATCGATTTCAGTGTTGGCACCGGCAATCACCAAACCGTTCTTTGCTGTTGTAAAGCCCAATAACAAATCAAATCCATCTCGTGTTTTTCCAAAATTGGGTGATTCATTGTCCTGAGAATTATGGGCATTTCCGGCAGCGGTTACCATAAGATAGTAAGGTGCATTGTACATGATATTATCCCAGTCTTGAGATACTTTGATATAGGCCCCAAAGTACCAATCAGGTACCCTATCAGTTTTAATTCCATAGGAATGATTGGATAGGAGTAATCCATTAGCTGCTGCTTCGGCCACCTCAATTTTATCTCTAGACCAGTCATAACTGTGGGCTTCAGCATTAAATGCGACCCCTTTTGCCTTTTTCTTCACACCGGCCGAAACTACAGTACCAGTGACCAAGGTGCCGTGATTGTCAACAGCCCCGCCATCACGGTTCTTTACCCTTGTATCGAACTCTTGATGTGTCGTTCTGGCCACCCCAGCATCCCAAACACCGACGGTCATACCCTTTCCCGTAATTACAAGATCTAAAAGCCCGTCTGAGTAGAGGGCATCAGCCCTAGAAACCTTACTTGTAGGATCTTGATGTGTTGTATAATAAAGAGGCGTATCATCAGTTCCAAAATCATTTAGACTGACAACCGTCCCATCCAACTGTTTCTGATTTGCGAATAAAATACTTGCTTGCTTCTTTAGGGCAATCTTTTGTTTCGTATTCTCCAAATCTTTTTTGAATGTTTGTATTAGTTCAACCAGCTTTATACTATCGTAACCCCTTACAATCTCTTGTATTTGTTGGCTGGATTGAGACCAAATTATTGTGGTAGAAAAAACAGAGATACCGAAGAATGCCAGAGCTTTGCCCCAACTGGAATTTTGGTAATTCATAATTGGTTAAGTAAGATTTGGACTACAAATCTATTTTTTTAACCAAAAAGTATCGATAGGATACGGGCTTATTTCGACGAACCGTAGCATATGACCTGAACAATTGTGGTGAAACCCTTTTTTTTTGTGGTGAGTAAGAATTTTCCTATTTCTATTTGTGGAATTGAAGTTGTACATAGACAGGAAAATGATCGCTGTAACCACCAATGTACTTTTTACCAACGAACGTACGAAACGGATTTCCCTTATATTTTCCCTTCCATTCTTTCAAAAAGCGTGGTGAAAATATGGCGGCCTTTTGAAAACTATGGGTTCCTGCTTCGATGTTCAAAAAACTATGTGAAAGAACAATTTGGTCAAATAAACTCCAATTACCTCGATAATTGGCACTTCCTGAATTTGGTGACAACAATTTCTTAAACGGGTTGATAAACCAACCTGAATCCATCAAAACCTGAATGCTTTCTGAATTTGGATCATCATTAAAATCACCCATGATAATTACATGTAGGCTTTCTGGTGAATCTGATAATGCGTTCAATCTTCTTAAAATGGTTCGAGCCGCTTCAATACGTTTGTGCTTTGTTTCATCTTCACCATCGCGTCGTGAAGGCCAATGATTGACAAAAAGGTGCATTTCCTCTCCATTAAGTCTTCCATGTACATGAAGAATATCTCTTGTAAAATCCCTATCGCCATCTTCATTTTCAATCAACAGGGGAAGCGTCTGGGATTGAATCACTTCAAAATTATCCGTATTGTAGATTAAAGCGGTATCTATACCACGTTCATCAGGGGAATCAAAATGAACAAAATCAAAGGGTAAATCTCTCAGGTATTTGGACTTTAATAGTTTTTCGACCACTTTGTCATTTTCTACCTCGGCAATACCAACCAATACCGGTGGGGAACTCTTTTCATCTTCCCCAATTCTTGAAATCGCCTTCGCTAATTTTTTGACTTTTGAACGGTAGCGATCGTCCTTCCACTTTTTAAAGCCTCTCGGAGTATAATCATCATCTAATGTGTGGGGATCATCTTTTGTGTCAAAAAGATTCTCAAGATTGTAAAAAGCGATGGTGTTTTCCATATCGGTTTCAATCAATGATTTCGTGAAGACCTAACCTTTTTCTTTTTCTAGTACGATACCTTTTGTGTAATGGAAGAATTATAGGGGTCAGTAAATATATCATTCCTGAATACGAAGCGGCTTTTCCGCCAAAGATTATAACCACCAACATGGATAAAACCGGAATCAAAAGCAAAAGCGTGTATTGATAAATAAAGGTTTTGGTGATATAAACTTCATTGGTGTTCAGTTGTAAGTCCTTTGCCTTTTTCAGTGCATTTAAATGCATCAAAATAATGATGAAATAAATAAAGAATAGCCCGATTCCAAAGCGGATCATAAGATCTTTCCATTCAGCTAAAGATGGCTCTCCCATAGCAAGAACTTCCAAAGTCTGTTTAAAGGCTAAAGAGTCGTCACCTAAACTTCTCTTTATCAAGGCGTAAATCGAAGTCCCCATATAAGAGAACAAGTATTTCAAGGGATACACATAAAACAAAAGGACAAATAGAAACAAGGCATTCAGCATTTTGATAGGTTTATCCAACAACCCGTAGTGGAGAAAAAAGTTGCTGTGATTGTTCCAAAGTCCTAACAAGAGCATTGTACAAAAGATAAACCCCAAAAAACCATACATGGAGACCTGAAGTTCCAAATAACTAGTAGGAACCTGTGAGGAAATTACCAATAGGGTTATGGCAAAGCCAAACACGGCATCAGATAAGTTTTCCAAACGAGTTGTTTCCAATCCGCGATAGCGGAAGCCTTCATCAGATACCCTCTTTTTCGTATCCAAGAATCTCTTTTTCATTTGGAAGCTATGTTTCGTTGGTTATGTACACTCGAAAAGTACAAAATCAAGAATAAACATTGCTTAGTTTTGCACTTTGCCTAAGCTATGCTTGAGAAAAAATCAATAGAATACGAAAAGTCCGTACTGATTGGGGTCATCAACCAATCTCAAAGTCTTGAGAAAGTCACTGAGTATTTGGATGAACTTGAATTTCTGACATATACTGCGGGAGGTGAAGTCACTAAACGCTTTGTGCAACGTGTCGAAGTCCCCAATCCCAAAACATACATTGGTCGTGGTAAAATGGAAGAGGTGCAGGCCTTCGTTAAGGAAAATGAAATCGGTTCGGTCATTTTCGACGATGAACTGAGCCCTGCCCAACAGAACAATATTGAAAAGTTGCTGCGCTGTAAGATTTTGGACCGAACCAGTTTGATTCTAGATATTTTCGCACAACGTGCCCAAACGAGTTATGCCCGCACCCAAGTGGAATTGGCACAATACGAATATCTACTTCCAAGACTAACTGGGTTATGGACCCACTTGGAACGACAACGTGGTGGTATTGGAATGCGTGGCCCGGGGGAAACTGAAATTGAAACCGACCGTCGAATCGTTCGTGATAGAATTGCCTTATTAAAGAAAAAATTGGCAAAGATAGATCGCCAAATGGAGACGCAACGAGGTAACCGAGGGGCATTGGTTCGGGTCGCTTTAGTAGGTTATACCAATGTGGGGAAATCTACACTGATGAATGTAATCAGTAAAAGCGAAGTATTTGCTGAAAATAAGCTCTTCGCCACCTTAGATACAACGGTAAGAAAAGTGGTCATTGGCAACCTACCCTTTTTATTGAGTGATACTGTTGGATTTATTCGAAAACTACCCACTCAGCTGGTTGAAAGTTTTAAAAGCACCTTAGACGAGGTTCGTGAAGCGGATCTATTGCTTCATGTAGTCGATATTTCCCATGCAAATTTCGAAGAGCACATTGCATCGGTCCATAAGATTCTGGACGAAATAAAAAGTGCCAACAAAAAGACCATTATGGTCTTTAACAAAATTGACCAATATGAGGCGGAGACCATTGAAGATGACGATTTAGAAACAGAACGGACCAAAGTGCATTTCACTCTTGAGGATTGGCAAAAAACATGGTTCAATAAAATTGGAGACAGGGCCCTATTTATTTCAGCGCTAAACAAAGAAAATCTGCAACATTTCAGAAAGCGGGTGTATCAAGAAGTAAGAGATATTCATGTAACCCGCTTTCCCTATAACAACTTTCTGTATCCAGAGGGCTTGGATTTTTTTCCAACTAATTGATACTTTCAGCCGTAAATGTCCCGCTTATTGTAATACTGCCATCACCTCCAAGGCAATTCACGTTTATGGAGCCTGACGCAAAACTGGAACTTTTTGAAGACAGGCTTATACTTCCACTTTGGGATTGATACGCTATCGTAGTTCCATTATCCAAGGAAAAATTCAAAAAGGCATTATAAAATTCAAAAATATCGGTCCCGATATCATAACTACCATTTCCCACTCCGGTCCCTTCCAATGTAACCGCAAAAGTGACCGTATCATCTGAACTTGCATCCCTTGCATCAACCAACAATGTGGTCAATTGTGTGGCATTACCTTCAAAATCATCCACATCTACAGTGGTTTCGTTGAATACTATAATATTTCCTGAAATGGTCTTGTTAATCGCCCCACTTATCTGAAAGGTAAAACTGGGAGCTTGCATGGTCGTTTCCCCTTCGGAATCATCTGAACACGACCATAAGAGTACAAAACAAAACAAGTATTTAATTGCGTTTTTCATTTCAAACTGATTAAGATTAAAAGAAATATCCTATTGAAAGTTGAAATACTCGATTGCTAACCTTATCGGAATCTCCATCAACATCATTAACATCAGAACCCAAAAAATATCGTGCTCCAAAATTTAGTCCACTCTCCAATTTATAGGCCAGACCTAAGGCAAAACCAATATCGGTGGATTTGGTATTATCCTTTATATCAATTGTATCACCATTATCTTCAACTTCGGCATTGAGCAAAAAGCCTATTTGAGGGCCGGCCTCAAGGCTCAAATTCTCGGCCACATAATACTTTGCTAAAATGGGAAGTGAGATATAATCAAGTTTAACCACTTCATCATCATCTGACTCATCTGTGGCTCCTTGTGTAGAATACAGTAGCTCTGGTTGAATTGAAAATTTCTCCAAGATGGAAATTTCTGCAACACCTCCCAGGTGAATAGAAGTTCTTGTGGCCGCGTCAGTGAGATCTGGTTGAATGGTTGCCAAGTTCAGTCCAGCTTTTGCCCCAAACCGAATATCTTGCCCTAACGCCAACGCTGAGGGCAAGGCCATGGTAAATACAAATAATACGAATTTTTTCATCATAATAGTTTTAGATTGTACATGACGGGAAACTTTAATGTCAATCCAAAACTATACGCCCTAGAAAGTTAGTGCTGATACCATAGTTTCATATTATACCATTTGGGTTCCAAATGATAGAAAAATTAATAAGAGGAAGGCGGTACCCCATGTAGCTCTTTAAAACATTTGGCAAAGTAGGAGAGATTATTAAATCCTACTTGATAGGCGATTTGGGTAATGGTATCTGTCTTTTTGGATAGAAGGTGAGCGGCCCTTTTCAATCGAAAATTACGAAGCAACTCCCCTGGGGATTCGTTGGTGAGGGCCTTTACCTTTCGGTGCAATTGAGTTTTGCTCAACGCCATGGCCCGTTGCATTTGGGGAACACCAAAACTGGCATCAGCGTGTTCCTTCTCCAATACTTCAAGAAGTTGCTCCAAAAAACGTTTGTCCAAGGATGTTGTATTTATTTTTGAAGCATCAAATACCAATTGGTTCTTGGTGATGTGCTCCCTAAAGTTTTGTTGTCGCTGAATAAGGTTTCTCACCCGAACGGATAGTTCCTGGGCATCAAAAGGCTTGGTCAAATAATCATCTGCCCCTGTTTCCAGTCCTTCAATTTTGTTTTCTGCACCCGCCCTAGCGGTGAGCATGATAATTGGAATGTGGCTGGTCTCTATATTGGTCTTTAAGTTTTTACAAAGTTCAATACCATCCATTTTAGGCATCATCAAATCAGATAGAATGATATCAGGAGCATTGACTATTGCCTTTTTTAACCCCTCCTTACCATTCTTGGCCTCTATAATTCTATAGTCTTCCGCCAATTGTGATTTAATGAAGTGCCTCATATCGTCATTGTCCTCGACCAACAAAATTTGAGGGATGTTCCTAGCATCCATTTTTTGCAAATGAAATGTGGTAGTCGTAGTCCTCTGTTTTTCATTTTTCCCTTCCTCACCCGAAGATGATTTTTGTCTTGTTTTTATTTTTTCCATGGGAACTTGTACCGTAAAAAAGGTGCCTTTACCTTCTTCACTCGAAACGGTTATGGTGCCGTCCATAAGTTCCACCAAATCTTTAGAAAGGGACAATCCAATTCCGGACCCTTCCCTTTCTTTAGTAGCGGCCCCATCGACTTGATAAAAACGGTCAAAAATAAAAGGGAGTTTATCTTCTGAAATCCCTTTGCCCGAATCCGAAACTTTTATCTCAAGTTTCCCTTCCATGTGATTGGTTTCAAAAGCCACTTTTTCCCCACTATCAGTAAACTTAAATGCATTGCTCAACAAATTATACACCACTTTTTCCAACTTGGTTCGGTCAAATGCTGCCCATAAAATTCCATTTGGAATGTTAACGATGTAATCCATATTTCGCTGGGCGGCATGGGAATTAAAGGAGGCCGCTGCGGCCCTTAAACTTTTATAAATATCCCCTTCCGTTGGCTGCAATTGCAATTTACCCTTATCAATTCGTGACAGATCCAATAATTGGTTGACCAGTCCAAGTACCTTATTGGCATTACGACGAATCATGGTAACGTCTTCCGGATGAAGTCTTTCATCGGGGTTCTGTTCCAGATGCTCAATAGGGCCTTTAATGAGGGTCAATGGTGTTCTGAACTCATGCGAAATATTGGCAAAGAAGTTGGATTTGACCTCATCCAATGCTTGAAGTTCCTTATTTGATTTTTGTTTAATGCGATATTGGTTGTATAACAGCCCCGCTAAGAAAAGTGCTAAAATGGCAAACACAATAATAGCGTTTCGTTCGTTCTCCCTTTTTTTCAGTTGAAGTTCCTGTACCTCTCTCTCTGAAGCTAAAAGCGCTATTTCCTTGGTCTTTTGTTCGTTCTGATATTTGGCTTCCAAGTCATTGGTAACCGTTAGCATGTTTTTGTTGTAAAGACTATCAGAAAGCAATTGCCATTCACCGGACGCTTGAAATGCGCTTTCAAAGTTTTTATTGTTACCATACGCCTGAAAAAGTAGTTCCCACAATTTTACTTGAAGTTCCAAATCCAGTTCTGGACTCATCAGGAGTTCGTCACCTAACGAAATGGCCTTGTCAAATTCTTTCTTTCCCATGGCCGAACTCGCCAATCCATAAGTGAGCATGGCATCCAACTTCGTGTCTTGGGTTTTTTCGGCAATTTGTTTGGCTTCCATAAAATTAGCTTCTGCACTAGAAAATTCCCCTAATTCGTTATTTAAGGCCCCCATGTTACTCAACACTCGCGCTTCACCTAATTTATCGCCCATTTCCTTTTTGAGGTCCAATGCCTTTTGATGGAGTTCAAGGGCTTCCTTATACTTGCCTATTTTGGTATAAACACTGGCCAAATTGGTCAAACAAGCTGAAATACCCTTTTTAATACCCAATTCTTCAACCAAGACTAATGCCTCTCGGTAATGTTTTATTGCCTTATCGTATTGCTTTTGTTGATTGTAAATACCCGCTAGGTAGTTCAGGGTCCTGGCAGAGTTATCTTTGTCACCTATTTCCCTAGAAATTTTTAGGGCCCTTAAAAAGAAGGAGAGGGCCTTTTCATAGTTGGACTCCGATTTGCTCAACCATCCAAATTCCGTGATTACGCTAGCCATCATTTTTTTATCCTCCAAACGGGTGAAAAGCGCCAATGATTGATCAAGCTCTTTTTTTGCAGCATTCAATTCCCCATTATGCGATAGGGAAAAACTTTTTACCCTGTGGGCATCTGCCAACTGAAAGGTAAGACCAAGTTTTCTAGAAAGCTGTTCCGCATCTGAGGCAAATTTTAGGGCAGTGGTATTAT
>CAYNUM010000040.1:0-10516 GCA_964400025.1 uncultured Croceivirga sp. | reverse complement strand
AGCTGGCATTTATATGCAAATTGCAAATGTTTTTATTGAATCGTATCCAAAGAATTGTCAGAAGCAGGTACCTGTTCAGGAACTTGTTCCGGTACAGTTTCAGGAATAGTGGTTTCTACATCGTCTCCCTGTAACAACTTTGAATCCGGAGTACTGTAATTTCCCTTGAGGGCAACGTTGGAGAGCAAGATCAGGACAATTAAAAGTCCTGCCAACGTCCATGTACTTCTATCCAGAAAATCCCCAGTTTTCTTCACTCCACCGGCTATTTGGGTTCCCCCGCCCCCGAAAGAGGAGGAAAGTCCACCGCCTTTAGGGTTTTGTACCATAATGACCAAAACCAACAATAGGCAAACAAGGATAATCAACACCAAAAAAATAGAAAACGTACTCATTTTAATCCTTTTCTTTTTGCAGTTTTTTCACTGCGTTAATTCGGTCGGCAAAGAAACCACTTTTTTCTGGATATTTCAAACTCAATATTTTATAGGCTTGGATGGCCTTTTTGAACTTTTTTTGCTCCAAATATACCTTTGCCAAAGTCTCTGTCATCAACTCTGCCTTGTCCAATTTGGTGGAGTCTTTGATATCTATTTTGACCGCAGAATTATCTTTCGGAACTATCTTCGGATTGTTTTCGATAAACTTATCCAATAGTTCGAATTTTTTCTTTTTATCCAGCTCTTTTTTCTCTGACTTTGGAGCTCGTTGAATCGGTTTTTTCTGGGTAAGTTGTAGCCACTCGGAAAAGGAATGTCTTTCGTTTTTGGTGAATTCCAAGGGTTTTCCCAGTTCAAGTTTTTCTTCGACCGGAAGCTCTTCTTCTACAATTTCCGATTCTTTGCTGTCAAAAAGTGCCGGGTCTAGGATTTTCTCAGCGTGCTGAATGTTTTGTGGCAAGGGGCTTTCCTCAGATTCCCCCAAAATCACAGCAGCATCTGGATTTGGTTCAATCTCTTCAGAAATGGCCTCTTTTTCGTTTAGTTCCGTTTCCCTCCCAATTATGGAATTCGCGATATGGTTTTGATCAAACTCATTTGAAGTGATATACTCAAATAAAATTTCTCGATCGGTGGTATGGGCAGCAGCTACCTTTAGTGCAGAATTGTATTTGTAGGATTCCAGATTTTTCAGCCCTTTTAGGTGCAAAGCCCTTGCTGCCTGAAAATAGGGGTATTCCTCCAAAATTGTCTCTAACTCCCTTGTTTGACCAGGGGAAAGGATGGTGTTTGAGTTTTGAAGTAATACTATAAAATCTGAAACGTTCATATTTTTTGATTACCAATCAGCCAATGAAGCATTAAAAATATCTTGGGTAATTCGTTCAAAGAGCGCTTCATGAGCTTCACTCTTGACATTTTCTAATAGCGATGTTCCGGGAAAATCAAAGAAAAAAGAAAACCGTCGTTCAAAATCAGAATCTTCTTTGGTGGTATTGTAAAATCGAACATTGACACTCATGGTCAAGCGGTTTTGGGCCGCAGTTTGATTCGCTGATGCCGACATTGGCGAAACCCGATATTCCACAATTTCACCTTCATACACCAAATCACCATTATTACCGGTCAAATTCAAACTCGTCAAATTGGTAATAAGGTCTTGTAGCGAGTTGGTAAAATCCCTGTCCAAGCCAGGTTCGATGGTTGATCCGGGACTTTGATCCGCATAGTTCTGAAAAAAGTTGACCTGTACAGATTCGGCAGTACCTGTGCTTGCACCAGAAAAGTTATAAACGCCACAACCATTGGAAAATGCCAAAAAACAAATGCCAAAAACTAAAACTATTTTTTTCATCATACTAACATCCATCTTCACAAGTCGTATTGTTTGATTTTACGGTATAGCGTTCGTTCTGAAATACCTAATTCTGCCGCTGCGGCCTTTCTTTTTCCTCGGTTGCGTTCCAAGGATTTTTTTATCAGTTCAATTTCTTTTTCCTGCAACGAGAGGGTTTCTTCCTCTTGAATCTCCTCTGCAAAATGATATCTATCCTCCATTGGCTGAGGTCGTGCAATGGCCACATTTTCAACGGCAGGCTCCGGAAGTGATAAAACTTCGGCTACAACACCATCAGAGGGTTGAGCCTCATCTTTATCTCCATAAATTTTACGTATAAGGGTTTCGTTCTCTTCTTGAACTTTTTCAGAATTATCACCCTTCAACAGTTCTAAAGTCAATTTCTTTAGATCGTTGAGGTCACCTTTCATATCGAAGAGGACCTTGTACAGAATTTCCCGTTCCGTACTGAAATCACTTTCTTTCTCTTTGGAATTGACAACGGCCGGAAGATTGGTTGACGCCATGTTTGGTAGATAACCGTGCAATGTGGTAACCGATATTTCGCGATTGCTTTCCAAAACCGAAATCTGCTCTGCGATATTCCTTAACTGTCTAATATTACCGGGCCAGCGATGTTTTAACAGTAATTGAATGGCATCATTGGAGAGCCGTACGGTGGGCATTTTGTATTTCTGTCCAAAATCTGAAGCGAATTTTCTGAACAATAAATGAATATCTCCTTGACGTTCGCGCAATGGCGGTATGTTGATTTCAACAGTACTCAATCGATAGTAGAGATCCTCCCGAAATTTCTCTTTTTTAATGGCTTCAAACATGTTTATGTTTGTTGCTGCCACTATGCGCACGTCGGTCTTTTGTACCTGAGAAGACCCAACTTTCAAAAACTCTCCATTTTCGAGTACGCGCAACAAACGAACCTGAGTGGTCAATGGCAATTCACCAACCTCATCCAAAAAAATAGTGCCGCCATCAGCAACTTCAAAATATCCCCTACGAGTCTGTGTAGCACCGGTAAACGCCCCTTTTTCATGACCAAAAAGCTCACTATCAATGGTTCCTTCCGGAATGGCACCGCAGTTCACGGCGATATATTTTGCGTGTTTACGATGAGATAAGGAGTGTATTATTTTTGGAATGGATTCTTTACCAACCCCACTTTCACCAGTGACCAATACAGAAATGTCCGTTGGAGCCACCTGCATGGCCTTTTCCAAGGCACGATTGAATTTTTGGTCGTTTCCAATCAATTCAAATCGTTGTTTTATGGCTTGTACGCTCTCCATTTAGTTGTTTTCACTGAATTCAACTGCTTCTCCCAACAAGGTTGCCGAAGTGCAGTCATTTATTTTTACGTTCACAAAATCACCAACCTGATAATGTTCTTTGGGGAAAACTACGACGGTGTTTTGTGAGTTTCGTCCCATCCAATGGGCATCGGACTTTTTGGAAGGGCCCTCAATCAAAACTTCCTCTACATTGCCTACATGTTGCTGTGTCCTATATAGCCCATGCTTCTGTTGTAAGTCGATTATTTCACGTAATCGTCGTTTTTTGGTATCCTCTGGAATATCGTCTTCCAACTTCCTTGCAGCTAAGGTGCCAGGTCGCTCTGAGTAAGCGAACATAAATCCGAAATCATATTTTACATACTCCATCAACGATAAGGTATCTTGATGGTCTTCTTCCGTTTCAGTAGGAAAACCAGCAATCATATCTTGACTGATGGCGCAATCAGGTAGTATTCTTCTAATATTATCGATTAATTCAAAATACTCTTCCCTGGTATGCAATCTGTTCATCGCCTTTAGAATGCGATTACTGCCGCTTTGCACCGGTAGGTGAATGTAATTACAGATGTTTCGGAATTTAGACATTGTTTCGATAACATCCAAAGTCATGTCTTGAGGATTTGATGTTGAAAATCGAATCCGCATTTTAGGTTGGGCCAAAGCAACCAGTTCCAATAATTTAGCAAAGTTGACTGAAGTCGCCTTTTGCATTTCTGTGGCTTTCTCAAAATCTTTTTTCAATCCGCCTCCATACCACAGGTAACTATCTACATTTTGACCAAGAAGGGTAATTTCTTTAAAGCCCCTTTCCCATAGGTCATTGACCTCATCGATAATCGATTGTGGATTACGACTTCTTTCTCGACCCCTTGTAAAGGGTACGACACAGAACGTACACATATTATCACATCCACGGGTGATGGAAACAAAAGCAGTAACCCCATTGGAATTTAGTCTGACCGGAGCTACATCGCCATAAGTTTCGTCCTTAGAGAGTATAACATTGACCGCGTTTCGGCCTTCGTCAATTTCTTGAATGAGGTTGGGTAGGTCTTTATAGGCGTCAGGTCCTACCACCATATCCACAATTTTTTCCTCTTCCAAGAACTTACTTTTCAATCGTTCTGCCATACAACCTAGCACACCGACCTTCATACTCGGATTCACTTTCTTAACCGCATTGAATTTCTCCAATCGTTTGCGAACCGTTTGTTCGGCCTTTTCTCGAATGGAACAGGTGTTCACTAAAACCAAATCGGCTTCGGTCAATTCATTGGTGGTGTTGAAACCCTCTTTGGCCAAGATTGAGGCAACAATCTCACTATCAGAAAAATTCATCTGACAGCCATAACTTTCGATGTACAGTTTTCTGCTGTTGCTGGCCGTTGCTTCTAAAGCTAGGGTGGTACCTTGCTTGTCTTCCTCTATTATTTTTTCCGTACTGGGATTGCTCATAATTTCCTTCCGAAATTGAAGAGTGCAAAGATAATGCTTAACCGATACGTATGACAATTTGACAGTTAAAAATTAACCAAAATACTACGCAACTTTGTCCAACAATTTTCATCTTTTTAGCGTTACTTAACCAAATTCATTAAACAAAAAACTGAGAAAATGAAAAAGAATGCCCTATTGCTTTTGTCTTCCTTGACCTTGCTCTTATTCTCCTGTGATTCCAACGACAACGAAGAAGATGGTGAATTTGCTGACTTTCTTGTTGCCCGACCCATTACAATGACCAGAGCCGAGTTTGCCAACAGTATCGATATCATATCACCCATTGCAATTGAAGAGTCTGGAAAGATTTACGCCTATGAAGATTATATTTTTGTCAATGATAAATATAAAGGAGTGCATGTCATAGATAACTCCAATCCTGAATCGCCCCAAAAGATATCATTCATTCAAATCGCCGGTAACGTCGATATCTCCATAAAAGATAATTTTCTCTATGCTGACAGTATAATGGATTTGTTGGTTTTGGACATTTCCGATATTAATAATATTGAAATTGTCAATCGATTGGAAAATGTACTTCGTGATAACGTTGTTTGGCCCGCTGCTGAAATTTTTGAATGGGAGGAAATTGACTATGAAAACGAAATCTTGGTAGGCTGGGAGACAACTGTTGAACGTCGAAGAATTGATGAAGTGGTACAGCCTGATATTTTATTTGAAGATGCGGCGGCAACAAACGAATCTGGAAATACAGGACAAGGGGGTTCGTTAGCGCGCTTTAAAATTGTGGGTGACTACCTCTATGCGGTCGATAGTCATAAAATCAACGTTTTTGATATTTCGAATCTGGAGGCTCCCGAAGATTTAGAGGATGTATTTGCAGGCTTTGATATTGAAACCATTTTCAATAGGGGGGAGCATTTGTTTTTGGGGAGTATGAGAGGTATGTATATCTATAACATTTCCAATCCTGCCGTACCGACCTTTGTTTCCGAATTCCAACATGGTACCGCATGTGATCCCGTGGTAGTCGATGAGAATTATGCGTATGTGACTTTACGTGGGGGTAATTTCTGTGGGGCAACTGAAAGTGGGTTGTATATCATTGATATCACGACTATCGAGGAGCCAGAGTTGATGGTGATTTACCCAATGGATGAGCCCTACGGCCTTGGTATCAAAGATGACAAGCTTTTTGTTTGTGATGGAGGTTCTGGTCTGAAGGTTTACGATAAGTCTGAAGTTCCTGATTTACCGCAATTAAATCATTTTGAAGACATAGTGACGTTTGATGTTATTCCATTGGAAGAACAGTTATTGATGGTAGGTGATGGTATTTTGTACCAATACTCCTACTTAAATGACGAAATTCAACTGATCAGTAGTATGAATCTCAACTAAGATGAAATCATTTCACTTCTACCTATTTATTGTAAGCGTTATCATGTTTGTCTTATTTTCCTGTTCTTCTGATGATGGAGAAACTGATTTAGACGTACAGTTCAACGAACTTGTCGCACTTTCAGAAAGCGTGGCATGTGAAGATAGTTCAGATTGGAGATTTGCGGGTTTAGGTTCCAAGCCTTGCGGCGGTCCTACTGGTCATATTGCCTATTCCATAAAAATCGACACTGTTGATTTTCTAAATAAATTGAATGATTATAATGAGGCCGTTAGGGCCAGAAATGAACGAGAAGGTCGAATCTCAGATTGTGCAATTGAACCTTCACCATCGGGAATTCAGTGCCAAGATGGTAAACCTGTTTTGATATATGGAGCCTGTGATTTAGAGCCAGATTCCGGACCTTGTTTCGCGGCTTTCCGCAGATATTACTTTGATAAAGATGAACAAAGATGTAAGGAGTTTGTATGGGGTGGTTGTGGTGGAACCGTTCCTTTTGAAACGATGGAAGCTTGTCGATCTTGCGAAGGTGGTTAAAGGAAGTAATGTCTTAAATGATAACAATATAATAACTGAATATCCCGTTTTTTACGGGATATTTTTTTGGTTCCAGAACTTTGTTCAACAATTGGAATTAAAAATTTCACATACTTTTGTTGCCACAAAATCAAGCGAATGCCCAAGAACTTAGTCATAGTCGAGTCCCCAGCAAAGGCTAAAACCATTGAAAAATTTTTAGGAAAAGACTACCAGGTAGAGTCCAGTTTCGGGCACATTGCCGATTTGCCCTCCAAAGAATTAGGGGTAGATGTCGAAAAGAATTTTGAGCCCAAATATATTGTTGACAAAGAGAAAAAGGCTCTGGTCAAAAAGTTGAAGGATTTGGCCAAAAAAGCGGAAACGATTTGGTTGGCCAGTGATGAAGACCGCGAAGGGGAAGCCATCTCTTGGCACTTAGCTGAACAATTGGGTTTAGATCGGGATAAAACTAAACGTATCGTTTTTAACTCAATCACAAAATCAGCAATTCAAAAGGCGATTGAAAACCCACGCTCCATTAATTATGACTTGGTAAATGCCCAACAAGCCAGAAGGGTTTTGGATAGATTGGTCGGTTATGAGCTTTCTCCAGTATTGTGGAAAAAGATAAAACCTGGCCTTTCGGCAGGCCGTGTGCAATCCGTTGCCGTTCGATTGATTGTAGAACGCGAACGTGAGATTGATGCGTTTTCTCCCCAAGCAAGTTTTAGGATTAAGGCTTCTTTCAGAACAAGTGACGGAAAAAATTTCGAATCCAAACTCAATAAGGCTTTTGGGAGCAAAGAAGAAGCCGAAGACTTTTTAAGGAAGAATATTGGCGCTGATTTTAAAGTGGCCAAGTTGGACAAAAAACCGGCCAAGAAATCTCCTGCAGCACCATTTACTACGTCCACTTTACAACAAGAAGCTTCCAGAAAGCTCTATTTCTCTGTGGGACGAACCATGCAGGTAGCACAACGATTGTATGAAGCTGGTCTTATAACGTATATGAGAACCGATAGCGTCAACCTCTCTCAAGAAGCGTTGAATGCTGCCAAAAGCGCTATTGTTTCAAATTATGGCGAAGAGTACAGTACCGTTCGAAACTATACGGGAAAATCAAAAGGGGCCCAAGAAGCTCACGAAGCCATACGCCCTACCGATATGAATTTGCAGTCTGCCAATTTGGAGCGTGACCAGTCCAAACTATATGAGTTGATATGGAAACGCACCTTGGCTTCACAAATGAGTGACGCGCAATTGGAGCGCACCAATGTGAAGATTGAGTCAAGTGGTCATTCAGAAGAATTCTCAGCCAATGGTGAGGTAGTGACCTTTGATGGGTTTTTAAAGGTATACCTCGAAAGTGTTGATGAAGAAGATGCGGTCGAGCAAGAAGGAATGCTTCCCGCAATGAAAGTAGGTGAATCATTGAGCAACAATTATATCAGCGCCACAGAGCGATTCTCAAGACCACCTTACCGATACACCGAAGCCTCTTTAGTAAAGAAATTGGAAGAGTTGGGTATCGGTAGACCATCCACTTACGCGCCGACCATCTCAACCATTCAGAATCGGGAATACGTTCAAAAAGGCACCATTGAAGGTACCGAACGAAACTATCTAGAACTGGTTTTGGAAAATGATTCCCTCTCTGAAAAGAAATTGACCGAAATGGTCGGTTCAGATAAAGGAAAATTGGTTCCGACGGATATGGGTACCATTGTAAACGACTTTTTGGTGAATCACTTTACCGATATTCTCGATTACAATTTCACGGCTCAGTTGGAAGAGAACTTTGATGAGATTGCTTCGGGTGATGAAGATTGGCAAAAGGTCATGCAGTCTTTTTACAGTAATTTTCACCCAACCGTTCTCGATGTTGAAGAAAATGCGGATCGGGCCAGTGGTGAGAGAGTTTTGGGAACGGACCCAAAAACAGGCAGACAGGTTGCGGCCAGATTAGGTCGATTCGGACCTATGGTGCAAATAGGTACTGTTGAAGAAGAAGAAAAACCACTCTTTGCTAGCCTATTACCTGACCAATCCATTAAGACAATCACCTTTGAAGAAGCGATGGAGCTTTTTGAACTTCCTAAAAAGTTAGGGGTTTATGAGGGCGAAGAGGTTGAGACCAATGTTGGGCGTTACGGCCCATACGTTCGTTTTGGTAAAAAATTCATTTCCTTGGGTAAGGGCGAAAGCGCTTTTGATGTAGACATGGACCGTGCCATCGAGTTAATCAAGGAAAAGCAAAAAGCAGATGCCCCAATTGCCAACTACGAAAGTAAGGATGTTACTAAAGGCGTTGGTCGATTTGGACCCTTTATCAAATGGGACGGCATGTTTATCAACGTAAATAAAAAATACGACTTTGATAATCTGACCCAAGAAGATATAGAAGAATTGATTGAGACCAAAAAACAAAAAGAGAAAGAAAAATTGGTGCTGTCATGGCCAGAGGAAGGTATTCGTATCGAAAAGGCTAGGTGGGGTAGACACAACATTATTAAAGGAAGAATAAAGGTTGAACTTTCAAAAGATGTTGATGCCACAAAAGTAACCTTAGAGGCTGCAAAAGAGCTCATAGAAAAAAAGACACCTAAAAGAAAAACAAAGACCAAAGCAAAAGCGAAGTAATACACCCTATAAACTATGGCATTTGACTTTTTAGTGCCAGTAAGCGAAAAGGTACTGGCCTTTTCAGAATTTCTTCCCCCACAGGCACTGGGAAAAAACATTTATAAACATACCGAAAAGAAAGGGCTTCCTGTTTTTGCGAATGCAACGGTGGCCATTTTTGGTGTTCTAGAGTCGCGAAACGCCTTTGAAAAGAAACCGGAGAAGCTCGATGTCGATTCCCTAAGAATCGAATTGTACCGTTTAATGATGGGCAATTGGAATTCTACCATCATCGATATCGGCGATATCGAAGAGGGCGATACGGTAGAGGACACCTATTTTGTGGTCAAGCAAATTATGGCGGGGCTTCTCGATGAGAAGATTATACCTATTGTTATTGGTGCCACCCAAGATATATCGTTTCCGGCCTACCGAGCTTTTGATGGAATCAAAGACATGATTAATTTGGTTTCCATTGATAGTCGTTTCGATTTTGGAGAAGATGACGAGTTGATATCTTCGGAATCGTACATGAGTAAAATTATTACCGATAAGCCCAATAACCTTTATAACTTTTCTAATCTAGGTTACCAAAGCTACTTCAATGCCCAAGAGGAAATTGATTTAATGGAACGGCTTTTCTTCGATGCTTATCGATTGGGAGACGTCATTTCTGATATTACCAGGGCGGAACCCATTCTCAGAAACGCCCATTTGATCAGTCTCGATATGCGGGCGGTAAAAGCAAGTGAAATGGGTGTGTCCTCAAGTTTTTCACCCAATGGCTTTGATGGCAGGGAAATCTGTGCCATTGCTAGATATGCTGGTATTAGTGATAAAGCACAGGTTTTTGGTATTTATGAGATGGAAAATACACCACTTTCTTTTCGACTTGTAGCTCAAATAATATGGTATTTCATCGAGGGCCTAAGTTTTAGGATAAAGGAAGTGCCCAGCTCCAATGATGAAGATTTCACAAAGTTCACTGTACCAACAGATACTGAAGAATTGGTGTTCTTCAAAAGCCATGTTACGGAACGATGGTGGGTTGAAGTTCCATCCATTTTACCCGAGCATACTAAAAATAATTCAGTGGCGTTATTACCATGCACTCAAGAGGACTATTTAGAGGCATGCAATCAAAATATTCCTGAGAGGTGGTTGAAAGCTTATAAGAAAGGTTTAAACTAAACAAAAATATTTTTCAGATAAACTGTATCGGCACAATAATTCAATGAAATTAAAGTTTTGTCATTATGAAAATGTGTTGCTCAGTTAGCAATCTTAAATCGAAAATTTAACCTAAAGTATGAGAAAGCTATTGTTATCGTCTTTAGTACTTGTTTTTTTAATGACCAGTTGTGGTTCCAAATCAAGATCTAAAGGGGAATTGGTTGGTGTGCGAGGGAAAAAATGGTATCCCGAG
>CAYNUM010000039.1:0-10607 GCA_964400025.1 uncultured Croceivirga sp. | reverse complement strand
CAACATTTAAAATTTTGTTTATAGTATCCAAAACTTCATAGTGCATCCCTGGACCGTACTCCCCAATCGTATTTGAACCTTCATTAGTGGCGTTACTGAAGAGATAAAATCCATCGCGTGACTTTGAGTGGGTTAGTCCGTTCAAATCGGCCAACTTTTCCATTGCCTTATCAAAAGGCACATCTTTCAACAAGCCATATAATGACTGGTTTTTAAGGGTGTTGCTATACAATAGGTTTTTATTTGAATCTTCCATGATTTTTCGAAATACCTCATCTAAGGGGTCGTTATTCAGGTCGAAGGAAATCAAATCAGAAATAGGGTTGTAGTTAATGTTTAAGGCCTTCTTAACCACTGGTGGTGGAGGAGGATTGTAGCGCTTTATGGCTAGGATACTTCCCGTAAAATCAATGGTCAAGTTGTACTCTTTGCAAAGAAAAACCAATAGATCTCCAACTGTGACGTTCGAAAAATTGTTTATAATGCTGATGTTGCTTAAATCTGCGGCCACACTTAAATTCAGTCCATGCATTTTTGAGATGGCCATGAGGAAGTTCGGCAGTGTTGCATTGGCCACATTGATTTCTAATTTAACGGTTTCATTGAAGGCTGGATTTTCGATTGCAAGTAACTCAAGCTGGTTTTCAATGTCATGAATACGTTTGTCTTCTTGACCACATAAGTGCATGAATACCATAAAAATTGATAAAAACAGAAAAGATTTCCTCATAGTTATTGCATCAATAGGGCGTATACTTCTTCAACAGAGGTAACCCCTTGTTTTACTAAATCAATTGCATTGCTTTTGAGGGTCGGTATTTTTCTGCGATTAAAGTAGTCCTCAATGCTTATTTGATTTTCTTTTATTGGTTTTGTCAATTCGCTGGTTATGGTCAAAATCTCGTATATGGCCTGACGACCTTTATAGCCTGTAAAGTGACATTTTTGACAACCCTGGGGCAGGAAATGATGGTATAATCCCTTGGGTATATTCACATTTTTTGGAAAATGACTTTGCTTTGCTTCAACACTTTCCTTGCAGTGATTACATAGCTTGCGCACGAGCCTTTGGGCCACACTCATGTTAAGGGTGCTGGCCAGTAAAAATGGAGGAACGCCCATATCTACCAATCGCGATATTGTGGCCCAAGAAGAGTTGGTATGTATTGTTGACAATACCAAATGTCCTGTGAGTGCCGCTCTTATGGCCATATTTGCGGTTTTAACATCACGTATTTCGCCTACCATTATTATATCTGGATCTTGTCTTAAAAAAGTTCTCATGGCACTGGCAAAATCGAGGCCTATATTTTCCTTTAGTTGAACCTGGTTGACACCCTCTAAGGTATATTCGATAGGGTCTTCGATGGTCAAAATGTTGACCTCTGGCCCGTTTAATTGTTTTAGAGTGGCATATAGGGTGGTGGTTTTACCTGAACCGGTCGGTCCTGAAATTAGAATTATACCATTTGGCTTTTTGATACCTGTTTGGTAGTTATTCAATTCTTCTTCTCCAAAACCCAATTTTTTTAATTCGATTTCTGCATTTTCGCGATTTAGAATGCGCAATACAATCTTTTCGCCATATAATGTGGGTAGTGAAGAAACCCTAATATCGAATTCATTGCCTTTTAAATTAAAGGAGATTCGGCCATCCTGCGGTAATCTTTTCTCTGCAATATCCAATTGCGCACGAACCTTAATTTTATTGGCCATGGAAGGATAGTCTTGAATAGGTATGGTAAATTGCTCAATCAACTTTCCATCAAGGCGGAACCTTACCCGGCAAAAGTCTTCATAAGGTTCAAAATGAATATCACTGCTTCCAACACCTTTTGCCCGAAGTAAGATCTTCTCTAAAAAATCAGTGCTAAATGATAATTGTGACGAGTTGTTGTTTGATAACTGCCTATAGTTTGTGGTTAAATAACGTTGCAAAGTGCCAGTTTCACAGCATTCCAAGGCTACCTTTTCGTTCAATACAATACGTAACTCAGTCAATAATTCTTGAAGGTCGTGTGCGTCTGTCTTTAACGTCAGAATTTCATTTTCTTCTTGAACGGGCACAATTCGATAATGAAATGCCTGTTCAGAAGATATGCGTTGTTGTAAATGGGTCGGTATGTGAAAGGTTGTTTCTTGCATGTTCAAATAGCATATAGCGAGACAAAATCCGTTGCTTTTGATATGATTAGCACACCAATTAAAAAAAGACAAATGAAGCCAGCCAAGGGAACCGTCTTGGCATCGACAAAATAGTTCAGCACTATATATGCCAATACTGAAAAACATAGGCTAGAAGCCAAAAGCACAATAAAGGTGACGGTAGGAAAACCTAGAGCAAATGCAAAAAGGCATAAAATATCCCCAAGCCCTAGGCTGGCATTCAAAAATTTTTGTTTTCTAAAAAACTTGGTATAGACCCAAAGTATCATGATAATAGTGGCTACGATAAGCCAATTACCGCTTGTATTTATAAGAAAGCCGTTCCAATTACTTTGCTGAAGATGTAACCAAGCCAGAAAAACTCCGGTTATGGGAAACAAAATCCAATATACCATTCGTTCAGTGATATCTTGAATCGCAATGGCAGCACAACTCAAAATGGTTAGTAGCTGTACTATCATCTTAATCTTTGATTACTTGTTTCGGATTTCCGTTTTCGTCAATTTCCCATACATTCATAACACCATCACCATCAAAATCGGTTATTGCCTCTGCTCTCGCCTTGAAGGCAACCGCTGAAGCATCGATTATTTCGTATACGTAATTGGCACTTCCATTTTCCCTAACGGTTTTCGGGGCTTCGAAATCAAGCTCAATAATGTCGTTGGTATAGCGGCTGTGCATATATCGGTAGGTGGTTTGTGAATTATAGATGGCCTTAAGTTGTGTTTGGGCCTCAATACTTTTGGCCTTTGATATTAAGGGCATAAGATTGGGCAGGGCCAACAATAAGAGTATACCAATTATGGCCAGTACAATAAGGGTTTCCTGAAGATTGAGTGCAGGTACTTTTTGCTTTAATAAGGTGTTCATTGTATTCACTTTTTCCGAACACCCTAGGTAGCTATGCGAACTAGAAGTCGTCCGGGTTTAATTCTTTTCTCAAATTCTCATATAAGTCAATGGCATCACTTTTATATATGCCATTGAAGGCAATTATTTCTTCCAAAAGAGCAATGGTTTTATCCTTTTGATTCAATTTTAGGTAGCTCATTGCACTGTACCACTTGGCTTGCTCGCCATAGGTGGCATTCTCGGTTAGAATATTGAATTCACTTAGTGCTTTTTGTGTCAAATCCATTTTAAGGTATGAACAGCCTAGGTACAATCGCAATTCATCTGCATCGGGCATCTTTGCAATCAGTTCTTTCAGAAGAGGAATGGCCGTATCATACTTGCCTTGATCGTAAGCATCTAGCGCAGATTTAAAATTCTCATTTTGAATGCCACGAACGGTATCTTCCAACGGGTACGGCTTAAAATAGTTTTCGAAACGAGGTGTTGTACTCGAAGTGTTCTGATAGAAATAGAAAATACCCAGTCCCACAATTACAGCAATGATTGCAGCAACTTTCCAACCGATTTTAAAAGTCCCAGTTTTTCTCATTGCCGTATTCGATTCGCTATTTTCGAAACGAATAAGCTTTTTTCGAAACTGCAGGGCTTCATCATCTGTCATAGCTTTATGCAGCATTCGGTGCTTTTCCACTTCTTCGCTAAAATCGCTATCGGTTTTCAACCTGTCTTTAAACTCTTGAAGTGCTGAATCTTCAAGGCGGTTTTCAAGATACGCCTCAATCAAATCAAATAGTTCAGAATTGCGATTGATCATCTTGAATATGATTTTAAGTTTTCAGAACTTAATTCTATAAAAAGCGGATCATTTTCTATCATCTCAAGCAGTTTTTGCTTGCATTCAAACTTTTTCTTTCGGGTGTATGCTGAACTATATCCCATTGACTGGGCGATTTCATCCATTTTTTTACCCGAGAAAAAATGATGTAATAATTGCTGACAGCTATTTCCCAACTTCAAAAAATACTTTTGATAAAGCGACTTGCGCTGTTGTTCCTCGATTCTTGAAAAAATTTTTTTTTCAAGATCCTCAGAAATATTGGGATGTTGGTCGATTGTTATTTTTTTCTTCCTTTTTCTAAGTGAATTCATCCACATATTTCTGCTCACTGCAAAAATATAGGTTGCCAAAGAACATTCTAAGCTCAAGGAACCTGATTTCAATTTCTGGTAGGTTAGTACTAATGCATCTTGAAAAATATCTTTTGCATCAGTCTCTGTACCTGAATTTTTTACAATATAGCTTTTGACCTCAGGAAAGTGATTGGAATAGATCTCACGTAATGTGTTATGGTCTCCTGATATAAACCCATGTAAAATTTCAGTATCCTTTTTTGTGCTCATTGGTTAATGTCGAGAGGGAAGAAAATGTTACCGTTTAGTAATATAAGAAAACTTCAAAGGTAACATTTTAGTGTCTTGGAAAATAAAGTATGCGACTATCTGAGAATTGGAATTGGCAGACCTAGAATGTCCACCTCCATTACTTAGGGATTTTTTTTATTTCGGGTAACAACGGTGGATTATCTTTCAGTTCCAGGTTTTAGGAGTGCCATGTAGTGTTACTCATGCCTGTTTTCGTTTTCTTAAATTTTCTTTTAAAAAAGCGACACAAACGATAGCTTGAAAATTAATAACAAAACCAAAAGGGGCAATTATGGCCCCTTTTTTCTTTCAAAAAGATTTTCTTAAAAAAATCTAAATTTTCGGGTAACACTTTTCCTACACACTACATCAACGTACACAATCATTCTGTAAGTCGGTTAAGAGCTACTTCGCGGATAGGAACACTAACTATGACACAATTATCGCATTCCATTGTTACGGCTTGCCGCATACGAACTTGGGAAGATTTAAAATTTTCAAAAACCTTATTCAACAGTTCTATCATGAAAAAACAACTTTCATTGGCCCTAGTATTGGTCACCTTTTTAACCTCAAATTATTTGATCGCTCAAAACTGCCCAAATAACTTGGCAAATCAGAGCGGTACAGTAACCTTTACCAATTATGGATTAAGTAGCGGTCTAGATACTGCCGAAGCGGCGTTATATCAAGGTCAATGCGGAATTAGAGCTATAAATACGGACAACAATCAACCATGGGCAAAATATCGAGTTGAAATTGACTTGGCGACAAATAATTTGCAATCAGGTGATGAATTGGACATATCTGCAGATGTCTTTGTAGAATCAGGAAGGGGACGGTTTGAAGTTAACCAAAACAATGCGCCCAACACTGCTTTGCTATCAAAGACATTTGAAGCTTCAAATACCGATACCAATGTTTCAGGAAGAGTAACCGTTCCAAGTGGGATATCAACCTTAGATCTATGGCTTCATTCCAATTACACCTTGAACAATCAAGGCGGTTCAGTAATATATGCAAATGTAACAGTGGCAAAAGTCGGGGCAGGTACGATAAATGTCACAGGTGTTAATGTTGCACCTTTATCTCCAACCTTAAATGTAAATGAATCACTGTTATTAACAGCAACTGTTTCACCTATCGATGCTACCAATCAGGGAGTATCATGGTCTTCGTCAGATAGTTCAATCGCAACGGTAAATTCAAGTGGTTTGGTGACAGGTATAGCTGCAGGAAATGCTGCGATAACCGTTACTACCAGTGATGGGGACTATACTGCACAATCAAACATTACCGTAACTGACCCTTCGGGAGGGGGCGATCCACCGCCAACAGGAGGTTCGATCTGGTCAGAGAACAATTCAACGGCAAGCTATGACGGCGAAGTGGCCATAGGTCGAAACTCTGTACCCCCTGGATATCAATTGGCAGTTGAGGGCAATATTCGTACCCGCGAAGTTCGGGTAGACCAAGAGAACTGGCCCGACTATGTATTTGACCCGAGTTACAGTTTGCCTGCACTTGCCGAAATCAAAAAACACATCAAAGAAAAAGGGCATCTGCCCAACATACCATCTGCTCATGAAGTTGAGGCGAATGGTGTCGAATTGGGGGAAATGAACCGCCGTTTATTGGAAAAAATAGAGGAACTGACGCTTCACCTTATTCAAATCAGGGAAGAAGTCGATACGCTAAAGCAAAAAAAAACAAATACCAACTAAACAAAAACACTTTCTAAACACATCATCATGACTTTAAAAAATCACCTTTCAAGACTAAAACTCACTCATTTAACGCTTGCCCTTTTGTTTCCGTTGGCTTTGTTGGCCCAAGAGGATCATTATTTGACTTTTGATGGCTCTAACGATTACATAGCCCTGCCGATTTCCTACAACGGGTTGAATGCCATTCCGACCCTTAGTGTTGAAGCCTGGGTACGCACGAGTTTTTCGGGCGGGGGTTACAACTCCAATTGGGCCATTGTCGATTTTGACCGAAGTGATTTTTATGATCTTTTTGTTCGGGGTGACGATGGTAGGGTAGGCTTTAGCACCTATGCACCCACAGGAGGTATTAATGATTTTTATGGTACTACCTCGGTCAACGACGGTGAGTGGCATCATATCGCCGCAGTTTACGATGGTACAGATAAACTTATCTATGTAGACGGCGTACTGGATGCTACAGTATCAAACCCGCATGGGGGTCTGGCCTTGGGCAAGGCGACCACACGGTTCGGCTTTATCGGAGATGGCTCGGAGGCCTCAAGTTACAACGCCGGTAAAAACAATATTTTTTACGATGGTGATATTTCTGAAGTGCGTATATGGAACCGAGTTCTAAGCCAAGCCGAGCTTGACGCCAATAAATTTCCTGGGGCAATAACCGGTAGTGAAAGCGGTCTTTATGCCTACTACACCTTTGACGACGGTTTGGCCACAGATCTTGGCCCCAATGGCTTTGATGGAGGCATTTTTGATAGTCCCGTGTTCAATAATTCGGGTGGGGTACCACCTCCACCGAGCACAGGTGGTTCAGTTTGGTCAAACAATGGTAGTGACATCTATTATACTACGGGCAATGTGGCCATTGGGCGAACCTCTATACCCAGCGGGTACAAGCTTGCTGTAGAAGGGCATATTCGGGCACGTGAAATACGTGTTGATCAAGATACCTGGCCTGACTATGTTTTTAAGGAAGACTACAGGCTTACTAGTCTAGCAGAAACCAAAAAACACATACAAGAAAAAGGGCATTTGCCCAATATGCCATCAGCTGCAGAAGTGCAGGCAAATGGGGTAGAAGTAAGTGAAATGAACAGATTGTTACTGGAAAAAATTGAAGAACTGACACTTCACATACTACAACAAGAAGAAAGGATTCAATCATTAGAACAATCTCAATCCATCAAACACTAAATCAAGAGGATTATGAAAAAAATATTTGTATTTCTGTTGGTAATACCATTCATGACAGTTTCGGGACAAATTGATTTCCAAAAATTGGTTCCACCAAACCCGAACGTTGCTTCACTAATGAAGCCGGTTCTAACACCGGTAACCGAATATGCCGGAATACCTAATATTGGAATTCCACTTTATACCATACAAGAAGACGGTCTTTCTATTCCCATTTCATTGAACTACCACAGTGGTGGTATACAGGTGAGTGAGGAAGCAGGACCTGTAGGCCTAGGTTGGTCCTTGAGCGCAGGAGGTGCCATTTATAGAACCATCAATGGAATGGGAGATTTTGGAGAAGGACCCAATACCCCAGCTTGGAACAAGTATTTGCAAACAGATCAGCCATTGCCAGATTATGATGAGATAACATCAGATGGAGAAAATTATTTTAGTCCTACCCATAATAGTTACATACGTTCAGATGCTTCTTGTAATCTACCAGTGGATGGGGTACCAACCTATTTCCCGCCGTTTTATGATGTGCTTTATAGTCAAGATTATTTGGCAGATATGTTTCACTTCAATTTTAATGGATACTCAGGGAGCTTCATTCTCAAACCCACGGGTGAGGTGTTTCAATTAGAAAAAAACGGTTTAACCATCGAATATGAATCAACAAGCGGTGCATATGGGTATAACTATAATTTCAAATTCACTACTGAAGATGGCACTGAATATCATTTTGAGGATTGGCAAAAAACAAGTACGAACTTATTTGATAGTCCGACCATTTATACTTCCTCTTGGTTCTTAACCAAAATCAAAACAGTTAACGGGCGAGAAATTATTTTTAGCTATAATGATGTTGGCACTGGCAGTGGAAACTTGTTTGGGGGATTAGGTAATTTTTACCCGCTGCGTACATATGTCCAAAATTTGGACGTTCCCGGTCAAAACTTTACTTCACAGGTAGGCCCGCAAACTGCCGTAGAAGATATCTATCTCACCAACATTACCTTCTCAGATGGCCAAATAAATTTTCTTTATTCTGATGAAGGGGTACGGCAGGATATTCCTACAACACATTATTTAGAGCGCATTGAGATTCGAAATAATCAAAGAGAAATAAAACACTATGACCTTGGTTATTCGTACTTCGGAAGCAGTACTGCACAATCCGGCTCATTAGGTACTGGTGATTATTCCTCCGAGATCCCAATAAATAGTAGTCATCCCTCTTTGAATTCAAGGTTGCGTTTAGATTCACTGGTTGAAAGTGATATTAAGACCCATACTTTTGAGTATTTCGATTCAAATATTGTTCCCAATAAAACTACCTTAAGTCAAGATTATTGGGGGTTTTACAATGGGGCATTTAACAGTGGAACCTTTATTCCGCAAACTTCGTTGGCTGATCAATATGGCGTTTCCAATTTGGCTGAACGCTTTCCGGTAGCGGCCAAGGCCAAATTATTCAGTCTAAAAAGAATTCAATACCCAACTGGAGGATATAGCGAATTCGATTATGAATCCAATACGTATGACCGTACGGCGATAGATTACAATTTTTGGGAATCTGAATTTCTTCCTTTTCCAGATAATAGTCAACCCTTAAATACAGTACAGAAGAGCGCATCTGCACAGTCTTTCGGTGGTACCTCATGGGTAATCGAAAATATATCTCCCGCCACGTCAACTGAGGCTTCCATAAGATTTGATTTGGCCATTTATGGTACCGCTATTGAACCTAACGGTTCAGGGCTATATGTTGGTGGGCCCTTCAACTTTCAGACGGATATGTCCCTTATTCTACGACGAAATAGCGATGGGGTAGTTATATGGGAACAGGGTTACTTTTCGGAACAAGCTTCCCTCGATTTTGAACAGACGGGTATGGCTTTTAATTCAGTAACCATTTCCAGACTTCTAAATGACAATCAGGGCTATACTTTGGAGGCTTATTTTAATGACTATAATGGCACCTATTTTGGAATGGCAAAAGTTACCGCCACCTGGGAAGAACCAGAAGAAAGTGGAACGGAGCAAAACCCACAGGATTTTTCGATAGGCGGAGGGCTTCGTGTTAAGTCCATCGCTGAATATGATAGTGATGCAAGACCTCTTACCAAACGCACCTTTGATTATCACTACAAGGAATTAATCAATAACGTTGAGGTAGAAAAATCATTTGGAAAGCTGAAAACGCTCCCAGATTTCAGTCTAAATTATCCATACGTGGCCAATAGTGGTGGGCCTGAAAGTTGGAGTCAACGTATTGCAACCTCTTCTTCATCGAACCCACTTTCTAAAGATATGGGAAGTTATGTAGGATACTCCCAAGTAACAATGAGTTACGAGGATCCTTCAGGTGAAGACAATGGAAAAACCGTTACCAAATTTTATAATTTCTTGGATTATTTGGCTTCTGGTAATAATCTGGGCATAGAATATGTCGAAGACTTTTATCAATTTCCTCCAATAAAAATTCCTCACAATGGAAAAGCTTACGAGGTAAGCCAGTACAAAAAACTCCAAAATGATACATACCAGCTGGTTTCACAAAACCTGAATACCTATCGAATCAATGGTATTGATGCTTCAGTATTTGATTTTAGGGATTTCATAAGAACGTCAGATTATGTAATGACGGGAACCCGAGAATGGGTACAATTCTGGGACAGTGAACATGTTCAGAGTCCTAGATGTCTAAATAGCTTATTTCATTTCGGACCTAAATATTCCGCGAGGGTTGAGCTAAGTCAAACCCAAAGTTTAGTCTATGACGAAAATGGTTCAAACCCCTTGGTTTCCACACAGCAGGTATTTTTTGACAACCCCATCCATTATATGCCTACTAGAACAGAAACCATAGATAGTGAAGGTAATACCGTTACTACACAAACCTGGTACCCTGATGATATTGATTCAGGTCTGGCGATAGAGGGTGGTGCCTTTCAGGATTACACCGCAATCAATGCCTTTAAAAAAGATGGTTCACATCCCAGAATCGGACAACCCATTCAGACCCTTTCCATAGACAATGGAAAGAAGATGTTGAATCGATCTAACTTCCAAAATTGGGGCAACAGTATTTTTCAACCAGGAAATCAGCAAATGTTGAAAGATGAGGCCTCAGTTGAGAACATATTTCAAGACCGCATTTTAGCCTATGATTATGATGACTTCGGCAATCCTTTGGAATTCTCTCAAGATAATGGGCCAGTAACCAGCTACATCTGGGGATACAATAAGAAA
>CAYNUM010000038.1:0-10746 GCA_964400025.1 uncultured Croceivirga sp. | reverse complement strand
CTAGCCGTTTTTCCTAGACCTTGAAGCAAGACATTCAAGTGGTAGTCACTCAAAATACTGTCCTGAACAAATAAGTTTAAGTAAATATCGGTCGCCTTCTCAAAATCCTCTGTTTTAAAATACGAATCGGCAAGGTTCAAATATTGCTTTGGCGATAGATTAAAACCTTTTTCTAAATCCTCTTCGTACGCTTCTATGGCATCTTGATAGGCATAGGAGAAAAAATAATCATCCCCTTTGGATTTTTTATTCTGGCCATGTACGAGAGCAAACCCCAGAAAAAAATAAAAAAGTATGTTCTTTTTTAAGTACATGAATCTTCTATTAAAAAAACCTTGGCGAATCTATTTGCTTGGGTTTTCCTTTTAATTTATTGTTCTTCTTCTTATTTCTACCCCTGGCTGAATTCGAATCACCTCCCCCAAGATAGAATTTCAAAATCCCTTCATGTGATCCACTATTGAATTCTCCTAAGCCATTGGTATTGTAATCATAAGAATAGCCAAAAAACATGGTATTCGAAATTTGGATTCCCAAAACCCCACTAATTGAATTATCAACCCTATAGTTCGCCCCTAGAGTGAGCGCATCCAAAAACAAAAAATTAGCAGATAAATTTAAATTTACAGGAATGCCGGGAAGATAATTCAGCATCACTGCAGGTTTGAATTTTGTGCGATCTGAGATATCAAAAACATACCCCCCAATGAGATTATATTGTAAATCATTATCAACAACTGATTCAAGCTCTTGCTGGTAAATACCTAGAGTAAGGAAATTTGGAATTGATAATCCTACGTACCATTCCTCACCATATAAAAACATACCTGCGCCAATGGTAGGGTAAAATTCATTGAAGTTTTGACCACCGATCAACGGTTCACCCGGGTTTTGAAAATTTCCTTTGGAATAGTCCAAGTTTAAAATTGACCCACCAGCGTCAACTCCGAAAGAAAGCCAAGAATCATCTGATACTTTAATCTGATATGAATACGCTACATCAATAAAGGTCTGGGTAGATGGCCCTAGCGCGTCACTGACAACGTTGAAGCCAAGGCCCATTTTTTCATTGGAAAGTGGAACATTGGCTCCAAAACGAATATTTCTGGGTGCTCCCGGTATATCAATCCATTGTGCGCGGTACAAACCGGATATTTCAGCGGTTTCCACGGTACCCACATAAGCCGGATTAAAACTACCGATATTATACATGTACTGTGTATACTGTGGTTCTTGTTGCGCAAAACCATTGAAGCAAAATGTGCCAACTAACAGTAGTGTAAATATGTATCGATATTCTTTAAACATGTACTATCTGTTATCTTATGATTTGAATCCAGCCTTTTTGTATATCTGAACCATCGCCCAGATTTAATATATAATAGTAGGTGCCCTTAGGCAGATTCCCATTATCCCCAGTCCCATCCCAAGTACTGTCATAACCTATTGCATTGAAAATCAAGTTACCGTACCTATCAAAAATTTGCAATCGGCTGTTTGGAAAACTGAGATGCCCCACCAAAACCAGAGTATCATTGGTGCCATCACCATTTGGCGAGAACAGGTTGCATAGGGTTCCTGGGTCAACACATTCACTTTGAGAAACCGTTATGTCGACCGTAGCCGAGTTATTGGAGGCGTCAGCATCCTCTGGGGTTGAACTTACCAAACTCACAGTGTTCTGTAATCTTCCCAATTGGGTAACCCTAACAGAAATGAACAGATTGGTAGAAGATTCCCCTAGCAACTCGGGTATGGACCATAAGCCAGTGGTCGCATCATACAAACCTGTTTCAGCATTACTGGAAAGGATTTCAAAACCAGATGCATCATCAATCAAATCGGTGACTACAATATTTATTCCACGTTCGGTACTGAGATTTGTAACCGTTATTGTGAAGTTGATGGCATCACCTACCAACGGTGATACAATATCAACAGTCTTCTCAATCAATAGGTCAATGGGTTCTGCATTGCAGTCATCACTTAAAAACGGGTCGCAATCATCAAGTGGGTCACTAGGCCCTTCAGGAACAGCGTCGGTAGAAGGGTCATCTTCAACCAAAACCTCTTCACCATCAGTCAAACCGTCACCATCGGTATCGGCGTCAAACGGATCTGTACCCAAATCTTCTTCTTCAGCATTAGTCAAGCCATCATTATCGCAATCACTATCACCAAGTGGGGTTCCACCAATCGAATCACAATCATCCAATGGGTCGGTCCCATCAACATTCACCTCTTGTCCGTCTTCTATACCGTCGCCGTCGGTATCTGGATTATTTGGATCCGTACCGATTTCCTCTTCCACATCGTCATTCAATCCGTCAAAATCAGCATCCAATAAGCAGTCAATAACATTAATGGTCACATCAACCGATTGATCCGTACAAGGCGCTTCTGCACCAACCGTAGTGTATGTAAAAACATAATTGCCCAAAGGTAAATTCAGAAAATCAACTGTATTGTCACCATTAATAACAACCCCGCCATTTGAAGGGTCGGTGGTAATGGTCCAAACCCCAGGGTCAGCACCTGTCAACGTATCATCTAAATCAAGTATTGTGGTATCGTCTGGGCCCGCTTCTGAACAGGCGAAGGTGTTGTTTGGAATACCTGGTGAAGGTTCAATGGCCACTTCAGCTATAACTTCAACTCTCGTTGAAGGGCAACCGTTTGCAGTCGCCTCTACAAAGAACGAAGTCGTTTCTGCTATATTTGGGGTAACAAAACTTGTACCGGTACCCAGTATAGTCGTACTCGTAGCCGTAGCATACCAATTCAATGTCGCTCCAACCGTTCCTGTTGCCGTTAAGGTAACTGTGCCATCACCACATCTAATGTCACCACTGGTACTTTCAACCGAAGGAGAGGAATTTAATTGAAGTGTTATAGCCAAAACCGGACTTGCGCAGTCTTCAGCATTAACACCATCGGCATCGTCAAAGAAAAAACCGTAGTAGGTACCTGGGGCTGTTACAATACTACTTCTATGTGCGCCAACATTAAACGGGTTACTATCAAAACTCCATGTCAATACACTACCTGCAGGGGCAGAATTGGTTACATAGTTATCTAAATCAGCGTTTAAGACATCACAGAAGTTAGTAGGCTGAGAAGTGTCAAGGGTCGGCGCTTCCACACCAGCATCACAATCAATGGTACAATCGATAACAGTAATCGTTAAATCACTTGATTGGTCCGTACATGGCGCTTCGGCGCCTGTTGTAGTGAACCTAAAAATATAATTTCCTAAGGGTAGACCTTCAAAATCAACGACATTATCGGAACCTATTACTACACCACCATTTGAAGGGTCGGTGACTATTGACCATTCACCATCATCAGCATCAGTTAATCGATCATCAAGATCAACTTCGGTCTCACCTCCATTTACACCAGAAGCACATGTAGAGACATTACTTGGAGTACCTGCAGAAGGGGTGGTGTTTGAGGTTATGGTAACTTCCAATGTTCTGCTTGCACAATTATTGGCCGCATCAAAGAAAAAACCATAATAGGTACCTAAATCTGTCACAACGCTACTGTCGAGATGTGTTGTTTCATCATCTAAATCGGTATCAGAATCGCTCCATTTTAAAATAGATCCAACAGGTGCAACACTATTGGTATAATCGTTTAAGTCTTGACTTACAAAATCACAGAAAACAGTCGGTGTTCCAGCATTTAGAATCGGTGCTACTGTACCCGCGGCACAAGAGTCATCATTCAAAATGGTGACTATTGCTGTATCAGAAATGGTGACAGGCAGTGAAGTACTTGCTAGGTTATCAAGATCAATGGTTAGTGTTTCATCACTTTCAATTAATACATCAGCAATGGGAAAAACCGTAAAAGTTTCAATTTCATTTGCAGTACCTGTAAAGGACAGTAATTGACCGACAATCGGATTATAGTCATTATCGGTATCTGTTCTTGCCGTACCATCAATAGTAGAGACCTCAACTGAAAAACCGCCCTGAACCGGATTATTCAAAACTGCAGATACGGTTATCGGGCCATCATCTTCAAGGCCATCAACATCTGCAATGGTTACGGAGGCAGTATCGTCATTGGCAATAGTACCTTCACCTCGATCAATGTTTATTGTGGCGTTGGTCGGATTGGATAGATTTACAAAAAAAGTTTCATCAGTCTCTAACTTAACATCGCCATTCACCCTAATGGTAATTTCAGTGCTGGTCTCACCTATTTGGATTTCTCCAGTTTCCAAAGCTTCTTGAATGTAATCATTATCGGCAATGGTTGCAGTTCCGTTAGCAGTGGCATAATCGAATTCAATATCGGCTGCCGCGGCATCACCGCCATCAATACTGACAGTAAAGGTAAAATCAGTGGTTCCAGAATCACCTTCGGAAAGTGATATGTCATTTATACTAATGCTTGGTACATCATCATTTCTTATCGTACCTGTTGCGGTACCGCGACTAATAGTTGCATCAACAGAAGCTATAGTTACCCTAAAGGTTTCATTCGCTTCAGATTGGGTATCTCCATTAACCAACACAGGTATTGTTGTACTGGAATTACCTGCTAAAATTGTTCCAGTACCCGAAGTGACGGCAACAAAATCGGTTCCAGAAGTTGCAGTTCCTGATGCTGTCTGATATGTGAAATCGATGTCACTAACTGCTGAACTACCGCCAACCGTTCGTACTGTAAAATCGAACTGAGTGGTGCCAGCATCTCCCTCATCATCAGCAAAATTATCAATGCGTATAGAGTCTTGATCGTCACTTTCGATGGTTACCGTTGCGCTAGAATTTGAGCCATCTACAGTATATCCTGTAGCTCCGCCCAATGTAACAATAACCGTTTCGCCATTTTCCACATCGGTATCATCAATTGGTGTAATCGTTATAGTAACCTCATCTGACCCATCAGGAATGGAAACGGTATTGCTGAATGCTATATAATCATCACCAGAAGTTGCAGAACCTCCAATAGTAAAACCAACCACCAATGGCGAACCGGTATTGTTGACCTGATCAAGTGATATGGTAAATTCTCCAGTAGTAGGACCGTCTTCTTCTGCAGTGTCATCTGTAGCAACAATACCCGCCACAAATAAATCGTCATTGCTTATTCGGCCTATTCCATCGCCATCAGCAATATTGGCATTGACCGGCGCACTCAAGGCCACATTAAAGGTCTCAAGTGCCTCAACATCAGTGTCTCCATTTACCTGAACCGTAACGGTTGTACTGGCCGTTCCGTCAGTTATTGTTCCACTATCATTCGTTATTGCAATATAATCGCTGCCAGCAGTGGCCGTTCCGTTTGATGTATTTACGGTAAAGTCAATATCGCCCGAAGCATTACCACCACCATCAACACTAACTGTAAAAATGAAGTTGGTAGTTCCTGAATCTCCTTCATCGAGCGTTACATTGTTAATACTGATAGACTGACTATCATCACTCTGAATGGTTACTATATCATTATTTGGAGTTCCCACCGTATAACCTGTTCCAGCCGCCAGTGTTACAATTACTGTCTCATCTACCTCAACGTCAGCATCATCAATCGGTGTCAACGCTATCGTGGCGCTGCTCGCAAGGTTGGGTATGCTGACTGTTCCACTTAAAGCCGAGAAGTCATCACCAGAAGTTGCGGTTCCTGAGACGGTATAATTGATGGTTATTGCGCTTCCGCTTGAGTTTGGAATATCTAGGTTGACCGTATATGTACCTGTAGTTGGGCCCGCCTCGGTTGCTACATCATCGGTAGCGGTTATGGTTGCCACTGGGTCAGGCGCAACATCTTCGCTTTCAATGGTGACCGTTGCATTGTCCGGGGTACCTACCGCATATCCGGTTCCGGAATCCAAGGTCAGGACAACTGTCTCATCAACCTCAACGTCGGTATCGTCAACTGGAGTCAATGTTACAGTGGCACTGCTTGCGAGGTCTGGTATGTTAACTGTTCCAGAAAGTGCCACAAAATCATCTCCTGAGGTCGCAGTACCAGTGACCGTATAATTTATTGTGATTGCACCACCGCTTGAGTTGGGAGTATCAAGATTGACCGTAAAGGTTCCTGTTGTAGTTCCCACTTCGGTGGCAGTATCATCGGAAGCAGTAATCGTCGCAATAGGATCTGGGGCGACGTCTTCGCTTTCAATAGTGACCGTTGCATTGTCAGGAGTACCTATCGTATATCCCGCTCCGGCACCCAAAGTCACAATGACCGTTTCATCAACCTCAACGTCGGTATCGTCAACTGGAGTCAGTGTTATTGTAGCACTACTGTCAAGGTCGGGAATAACTACCGTTCCGCTTAATGCTGCAAAATCATCGCCAGAGGTTGCAGTTCCTGTTACTGTATAATTAATAGTGATATCGCCTCCACTAGAATTCGGAATATCAAGATTTACTGTAAATGTCCCAGTTGTGTTACCAACCTCAGTGGCTGTATCATCTGTGGCGATAATAGTCGCTTCCGGTTGGGCGTACCCATTAAATGAGAATAGAAACAAAAGAAATACCAAGGGAATTATCGGCCGTCTTCTCTGTAAAAAACTGCCGTAACTAACTAAGTAGGACACTATTTGTTTTGTTAGATTGTGGACCAAAACCTTGTATTGTTTTTCAGTATTTGGGGAACGCCAATATTACTAAAATTCAAGTGATTGCACCAACATAAAAGATTAAATCTAGGTTTCCTCGGTTAAAATGCTTACTTGCCTGAAAATATGCGATTAACCTAATTGTGCCGAACTTGTTTCAACGGTTGACTCAATCTTTCTTACAAGCCCTTGGAGCACCTTTCCAGGGCCTACCTCTGTAAAGCTTTTGGCACCATCGGATACCATATTTTGAACACTTTGGGTCCATTTTACGGGTGCTGTCAATTGCGCTATAAGGTTATTCTTAATTTCTTTAGAAACAGAGACCGCGGTTGTGGTCACATTTTGATATACAGGGCAATTTGGTTCTTGAAAAGTGGTATTGTCAATGGCCGCAGCCAATTCTTCTCGTGCAGGCTCCATTAAAGGTGAATGAAAGGCCCCACCAACCGGTAATACCAAAGCCCTTCTTGCACCTGCTTCCTTTAATTTCTCACAAGCCGTGTTGATGGCATCCACCTCTCCTGAAATAACCAACTGCCCAGGGCAATTGTAGTTTGCAGGTACCACCACGCCTTCAGTTTCTGCACAAATTTTTTCAACTGTGTCATCATCCAAACCTAAGACGGCAGCCATGGTACTGGGTTTTAGCTCGCATGCCTTTTGCATCGCAAGCGCACGTTGAGAAACCAACTTAAGACCATCTTCAAAACCCAGGGTGCCATTGGCGACTAACGCTGAGAATTCGCCGAGCGAATGTCCTGCAACCATATCGGGCCGAAAAGTATCTCCCAAAACTTTGCTTAGGATAACAGAATGCAAAAAAATAGCGGGCTGGGTCACTTTTGTCTGTTTCAAGTCATCTGCGCTTCCCTCAAACATGATATCTGTGATTGAAAAACCAAGAATATCATTGGCCTGTTCAAACAACTCTTGTGCTTTTGGATGGTTCTCATACAAGTCCAATCCCATACCTACAAACTGGGCACCTTGACCCGGAAAAACATATGCGTTCATTCCCATAAAATTAAGTGCGTAAAAATAGCCAATTATTTAAACCAACTACTGTATTTCACATAGTTGTTAGCGATGCGATCTATTTCACCAGAGCTAAGTTCAACACTAACCTCCTTTAGCTTTTTTGCAGGCATGCCTGCGTAAATAGTACCCCCAGGAACACGGGTACCCTGGGTCACTACCGCCCCTGCTGCTACAATAGAATTGCTCTCAATAATACAATCATCCATTACAATTGCACCCATGCCTATTAATACATTGTCATGGATTGTACAGCCATGAACAACAGCGTTATGACCTATAGACACATTATTTCCGATTGTTGTTGGCGATTTTTGATAGGTACAATGAATCACCGCTCCATCTTGCACATTGACCTTATCTCCCATTTTTATGAAATGTACATCGCCTCGAAGAACCGCATTAAACCATATGCTACACTGATTGCCCATACTCACCTGACCAACAATCGTAGCATTTTCTGCTATAAAACAGTCTTCCCCGAAGACGGGAGATTTTCCGTTTACAGGATGTATAATCATGATTTGAAATTTTAAAGAATTAGCAATCTACTGAAAATGTGAAAGTAAATTGGCCTTTCGAGTAGCAGAAACCGACAGTTCTTTTCCGATAGACAATACCACACTGCCCCCTTTGCCCTTCTTGTATTTTACAATTTCATTGAGGTTTACCAGATAAGACTTGTGAATACGAATAAAAGGAAATTCAGATAGTGCCTCTTCAAAGTATTTCAAGGTTTTACTCACTACAATTCGCTTGTTCTCAAGGTAGATTTCTGTGTAATTATCGTCAGCCTTACAGTAAAAAATATCTGAAACTTCCAAAACCTGAAAACCATCTTGTTGTGGTATGGTAATTTTACCTTGTTTGGAGGAGAAATTTGAGGTCAGCACTTTACCCTCGAGGTCGTTTTCTTTTTTCTTGATATTCTCAACATGCTCCACGCCCTTTATCAGTTCATCAATATTTATGGGCTTCATTAAATAATAGGCAGCATGACTATTCAGTGCATCAATGGCGTAATGGTTATAAGCTGTTACAAATATGGTTTCAAAGGTACGATTGGGCACTTGATCCAGTAAATCAAAGGCATTACCAAAGGGCATTTCAACATCAAGAAAAACAAGGTCCAGGTCTTTTTTTTCTATCAGTTCAAGACCTTCCTTTATATTTGAAGCCTCACCTAAAAGGTTAACATTAGGGCAATATTTTTCCAAATAATTTCGTAGTATTTCTCGACTATTCGCCTCATCCTCTATAAGTATTGCATTCAGTTTCATTAGTCTTTTTTTAGTTTAACCACCACTTTCGTTCCTGTCTCATCTGCCGCTAGATCTTCTATCGATACATCAACCTTGTTTTGATACATCTGATTTAAAATACCGATACGTCTTTTTATGTTACCCATGCCCTTTGATTTCTGCTTTTTCTGGTTTTGGGTCTTTAATACTGCGGATTTTTTTCTGCCAATACCATCATCTGAAATTGAAATAATCAGTAAGTTTTCATCCGGCTGATCTATTTGAATCTTCAAGAGTCCTTTTCCTTCTTTGTAACGAAGGCCATGCCATATCGCATTTTCAACGTAAGGTTGTATGAGCATTGGTGGAATTTCAAATTCATCGATTTTTACGTCATCATTGACCTCAATCAAATAGTCAAATTTTTCCGTAAAACGAGAATGCTCCAATTTGACATACAATTTTAATAACTCCAGCTCCTTAGAAAAGGGAATAAAATCTTCCTCAGAATTTTCTAAAACGGTACGCATCAAAACAGAAAATTCACTCAAAAAACGATTTGCACTTCTCTCGTCATTCTTGGCGATATAATTGTTTACTGAGTTCAATGCATTAAATATAAAATGCGGATTCATTTGAGATCTAAGGGATTTGAGGGCCAATAGATTGTTCGTTAATTTTTGTTGTCTGTTATTTCGATAAAAGAAAAAGGCCGTCAACGCTAAAAGCGCCATACCAAAAATCAAAGAGTAAATTAACCACTTCTGCCATTTGGCCCTAGTTTCAAAAAGCTGTTGTTCCGTTCGGGCCAAACTGTATTTGCTCTGAGAAAGCTCCCTTTCTTGCTCAAGGCTTGAAATTCTATTTTGTTTAGTTGCTATTTCTAGGTTCAATCGGGCCAATCGACCAATTTCTTGTTCTTTTCGAATATATAAGGTGTCCACCAAGGCCACATAACGTTGGTAGGTTTCGTATGCTTTTGAGAACTCTCCTTTGTATTCATACACTTCTGACAGTTTTCGAGTAGCTTCTTTTTGAATTAAAAGGTCATTTTCACTATCTGCCTCCACAATACTTCTTTGTAGGTATGGAATAGCTTCATTGAGTTTGTTTTGAGCCGCATAAGCACGGCCAATCTTATAATTGATTTTCTGCGTGGTAATCGTATCAGCTGCATTAACCCTGTTTTGACTGGTCACTACTTCATTTTGAAGCTCGTTCAATTGGCTTAAGCTATTCTTACGTTGTTTGATTTCATCAGAATACCTGCTCGACCTACTGTAAAAATCAGCCACCTTTTCGCTTTCTTGTATTGCCCGATTTGGACTCTCTTTTTTTGAAAGCTCCAACGAATTGTCAAAATAACCTTCTGCCTCAATACTTCGATTGGCCAAGGCATAAGTCTCTCCAATTTTAGAGGTAAGATCGGTAATTTTGGGAGCCACCTGGTTCTTTTTGGCGATTTGAAGTCCTTCTTCGTAATATTCAAGGGCAAGACCTGTTTGGTCCATTCCGTTTTTTACATCGCCTAAAAGTTCATATAGCTGAATGCGCTGAAAAGGAACCATTCGTTTTTGATCTTGAAGTTCTTTGAGTTGAACCTCTGCTTCTTCATATTGCCCATCACCCAATAATGCCTCCCCAAGCAATAGCTGTACTTTTGAAGTCTTATTGGCCTGTATGGCATCCTCAAGATTGGTAATGGCCAAATCATATTGTTGATGATACAAATAAATTTGACCAAGTACCGTCAACGACTCGGCTAGTAAGCGCTTATTGGGATTCTTTCCCAACACCGAAATTGATTGTGCTATAAAATCTACACTTTTTTCAATATTATTTTTCTTGTAATAATTGGCGGAATCAAGTAACTGTCGA
>CAYNUM010000037.1:0-10853 GCA_964400025.1 uncultured Croceivirga sp. | reverse complement strand
TTTATGAAACTAAAAAGTATAATTGTTGACGACTCCTCCATGCAGCGAATGGCTGTGGCGAAGTTGGTTAACAATCACCCACATCTTGCCTTGGTTGCCGAATTCAGCAATGCTATTGAGGCGAAGAATGGTTTAAAAAACAATGAGGTAGACCTTATCTTTTTAGATGTAGAAATGCCCATTATCAGTGGTTTTGACCTATTGGAAGCCCTTGAAAACCCACCACAGGTTATTTTAATCACCGGTAAGCCAGATTATGCACTTAAGGCTTTCGATTATGATGTAACCGACTACCTACACAAACCTATTACGCTAGCCAGATTTGAAGCTTCTGTAAAAAGAGCCGTTGCAAAATATGAGCAAATGCACCGTTCTGAGGAGGACGAAGAGCATATTTTTGTGAAGAGTAACCTTAAAAAACGTAAGGTTATCCTTAACGACATCAAATGGATTGAGGCTTTGGGTGATTACATTAAATTGGTAACTGACGAAGCGAATATCGTAATCCTTTCCACAATGAAGTCATTCGAAAAGCAGTTGCCTGCTGAGAAGTTCTTGCGGATTCACAAGTCTTACATTGTTAACTTGGAAAAAATTGAAAAGTTCAACAGTAAGAATGTGGAAGTTGGGGGGCGTCAAATTCCTTTAAGTAGAAACAAAAAGACAGAATTAGCAGAGGCATTGGCCAATGTATAATTCAAATGTGGTCAACATTATAGACCACTCTGACACTTCTATATTTAGAAATGGCATCAAAAGATTGTTCGATTCTTTTGATGCCATTTTTCGTTGTAGATACCGAGGTTTTATTGGAAAATTTAACCAAAATGTTCTTCAGATATTCATTTCGTATCCTAGAAACCAAAGGGGATTCAGGTCCTAACACTTCACCTTTCAAAACATTTCGCAACGAACTGGCAAACCAATTACTGGCTTCGTTCAATTTATTAAAATCCCTATCCCGCAAGGTGATTTTTAAAATTTTTGTGCGCGGAGGATATTTGAATTGTTCGCGTTCGTAGAGTTGTTCCTTAAAAAACTCTGGGTACTGATAATTTGAAATTTGCTGTAACACTTGATGGTATGGGTTATAAGTCTGAATGAGCACCTTACCTCGTTCATGGCTGCGCCCTGCCCTACCAGCAACTTGCACCATCAGTTGAAAGCTTCGTTCATGTGACCTATAATCAGGAAAATTCAATAACGTATCCGCTTGCATGATACCCACCAAACCTACATTTCTGAAATCAAGACCTTTGGTTATCATCTGCGTACCTACAAGAATGTCCAATTCCTTTGATTCAAAAGCGGTAATAAGTTTCTCATAGGAATACTTACCTCGAGTCGTATCCAAATCCATTCGACCAATGGAAATTTCTGGAAAAAGTTCCCCAAGCTCGGTTTGAATCTGCTCCGTACCAAAACCTTTGGTATCCAACGTTGTACTGCCACAAGCCTGGCAGCTCTTTAATATCGGAATATTATAACCGCAATAATGGCATCGTAGTTGACCACGTTTCTGATGTAACGTTAAACTGACATCGCAATTGGGACATTGCGCAGAGTGCCCACAAGTGGTGCATTCCAATATCGGGGCGTACCCACGTCGATTTTGAAATAGTATGATCTGTTTGCCATTCTCCAACGTCTCCTGCATTTCCTCCAAAAGACGTTCAGAAAAATGCCCCTTCATTCGTTTTTTTCGGTGTGCTTCCTTAATATCAACCAGTTCAATCTCGGGCATCAGAACATTGCCATACCTCCTAGGTATTTCTGCTAGGCCATACTTTCCTTTTTGGGCGTTATAATAGCTCTCTATACTTGGTGTAGCAGAGCCCAAAAGGCAATTGGCCCTATGGAGGTTTGACAAATAAATTGCAGCATCACGAGCATGGTAACGGGGTGCTGGGTCAAACTGCTTGAAAGATTGTTCATGCTCCTCGTCAACAATTACCAAACCTAGATTTGAAAAAGGTAAAAAGAGTGCCGATCGGGCACCAAGTACAATTTGAGCACTGTTCTGAACACTTAACACATTGTTCCAAACTTCAACACGTTCATTAAGGGAATATCGAGAATGATATACCGCAACGGTATTTCCGAAATAGGCTTTTAATCGATTGATCAGCTGTGAGGTCAAGGCGATTTCAGGTAGTAGATACAGCACCTGTTTCCCACTAGTAATTGCCTTTTCAATCAATTTAATGTAAACCTCTGTTTTACCCGATGAGGTTACACCGTGCAATAGACAAACCTTATTTGAGTCAAAGTTATTCTGAATGTCCCTTAAGGCAGCTGACTGCAATTCATTCAACTGAATATCTTGAACATTTTTTTCGCCAGGACCGAAAATTACACGATCGATCTTTATCTCGTATTCCTCAAAAATCGATTTGTTTACCAAGGCTTTGATGACTGCACTCGAAATACCCGTACTTTTTTCAAAGTCTTCTTTCTTTATCGGTTTTTGATTTTGGGCAAAAACATTAAAATAGGCCAAAACAGCCTGGCTTTGCTTTGGCGCGCGTTTTAAGTCTTCAAGGAGCGCCTCAAGATTACCTTCAGAGTCATATTCATGACTCAATCGCAAATACTTTACCGTCCTTGGGCGATATTTTTCATGTATCGTTTCTTTCAGTTTAACCACCCCTTTATTGACCAAAGCATGTACCAAGGGGAGCACTTTTTTCTTTCCGGTGATTTGTAATACATCATTGATCTGCAATGAAGATTGATGTCGTAAAGCCTCAACAATCAAAAATTCATCATCAGAAATTGTGGTGTCATCAACAGCATCCAATTCCTTCGGTAAAATCTGGGTTTCACTTTCCAACAAAAAGGAACTTGGAAGACCGGCCCTAACCACCTCGCCAAAAGTGCACATATAATAGTCAGCTATCCATTGCCAATGTTTGAGTTGTATTTCGGTCAAAAGTGGTGCTTCGTCCAAAATCTCATGAATCTCCTTTGCCTCGTAAGCCGTGGGTGGATTTTGGTGGGTTTGAAATGCGACCGCTGTGTAGATTTTGGATTTTCCGAAAGGCACTGCTACGCGCATTCCCTTTTTGATGAAAGAAGCTTCGGCCGATGTTATTTTATAGGTAAATAACCGTGGTACCGGTATTGGTAGAATAACATCTAAAAAATAGTGCATACGCCTTTAATCGATTACCCGCAACCAGGTTTGTGTGCGGTACAAAAAGGCAATATAACCCCTAACCATAAGCTTATTAGGGTCTTCTGGGTTCAACCAAATTTTACCCTTGTAAGATTTTCCTTTTTCAGGGTCGAACAATTTGCCCCCTTCATACTCATCTCCACTTTTTTTGAGTCCAATGACCACGTTCATTCCTACAACGGGCTTATCTTTTAGTTCGCCCTCACATTTTATACAAACTGCGTCTTCTCTGCCCTCTTCCAATAGCTGTTTGACTTTACCGTACACTTTGCCATTGTCTTCATATATCTCCACGATAGACTTTGTTGCGCCGGTTTCATCATCAATAGTTTTCCACTTTCCAAAGATAGATTGGGCGTTAATCTGGCAAATGGCCAATAAACACAGTAGAAGTAGTAATCGAGTCTTATTCATTTTGTAATTTTTTGGTAACGTTTTTTCTAAGCGATTGAAGTGTGGCATTCAACTCAAAACCCAACAAAAGAATGTTGGAGTTTAGCCAAATGTAAAACATCAATATTAACAATCCTCCCAAAGCACCGTAGAGTTCATTGTAACGTGCAAATTTTTCGACATAAACTCCAAAAAGATATGAGGTCAACAAAAACAAAATTGCAGTTACCAAAGCGCCAATCGAAAAGAATCGTGCCTTTCTACCCTCAACAGTACCGAAATAATATAAGATTGCCGTGGTCAAATAGGAAAGAAGGAAAAAGAAAAAAACCTTGGCGGCCTGCAATCCAAAATCATCTAACTTCTGTGCATCATAACTGAACCTATTCCCAAAATATTCTGTGGTATACTCAACAATGTAAAATTCGAAATAGACATAGGCCACCGCACCAACAATGAGTAATGTGCTTAGTAGTAGACCAACCATTAGTGCGTAGGCATATTGTCGAATAAAATTTCTTGTGAGCTGAACATGGTACGAATCCTCAAAAGCACTGAAAATAGAGTTCACACCATTGGCAACCAAGAAAATGGAAAGACCGAATGCAGAGGACAACAGACCACCACGCTTTTGGTCTTTGATCTGACGATAAATCTCCTCAAAGTAATCTCCCGTTGCTGTGGGCAAAAAAGACTCTAAAAAAAGTAAAAATTGGGTGTCGAAATTTTCATTTCCTATTCGGACGTAGGGAATGACAAAAGGAATCAAGGTCACCAAGAAAATTAAGAGAGGAAAAATGGCAAGAAAAACGCTAAATGCAATTGCACTTGCCCGACTTGATAGTGCCCCTTCAATGATACCAATCACATAGATTTCAGTTAGGTCATAAGCCGACAGGCCTTCGAAACCAGGTAGTTTGATTCGCTTCAATAAACGAACTGCCCAATTAACGACAGGTATTTTTTCTAATTTCTCCTCAATCTCTTGAGACATTTAAACGGCTTTTAAACTCAAATCCATATTGTAGACTGAATGGGTAAGTGCCCCCGAGGAAATATAATTGACCCCACATTCAGCGTAATGACGAATCGTTTTTTCATTAATACCTCCTGAAGACTCCGTTAGACATTGGTTGCCAATTATCTTAACCGCCTCTCTGGTCTGCTTGTAATCGAAATTATCAAGTAGTATTCGATAGACACCTCCTGACTTTAAAATTTCTTCAACCTCCTCTAAATTCCGAGCCTCAACTATAATTTTCAAATCTTTACTAACTTCATTTAGATAATCCTGGGTCATTTGAATAGCCTTGGTAATCCCTCCCGCGAAATCGATATGATTGTCCTTCAACATGATCATATCATAAAGTGCAAAGCGATGGTTTTCTCCTCCGCCTATTTTTACGGCCCACTTTTCCAAAGCTCGTATACCCGGAGTGGTTTTTCTGGTGTCCAATATTTTAGTGGTTGTGCCTTCGAGTAATTTTACGAAATGTGAGGTTTTTGTTGCAATGGCGCTCATTCGTTGCATGGCATTAAGCACCAATCGTTCTGCCTTGAGAATACTTTGGGAACTTCCCGCAACATAAAATGCAATATCTCCATATTTCACCGCTTCACCATCACCAATTTCGGTTTCTATTTTTAATCCGGAATCCACATAATTGAAAACCTGTTTTGCAAATTCAACACCAGCCAAAACACCCTCATCTTTGACCAATAATTTTGCTTTACCAGTTGCTGCTTTCGGAATACAAGCCAAAGAACTATGGTCGCCATCACCCACATCTTCACGAATGGCATTGGATATAATTAAATCCAATTCTTTTTGAAATTGTTCTCTAGAAATCATCAAGGAGTTATTTCAAGCTAAAATACTAAAAAGCGCTTCCATGGTGTACTTCGCTTAAGGACATATGGTACATTTGAAGCAAATCTCTTTTTCAATGAACATTAGGTTAATACAAGTTGGCAAAACAGACGATAAAAAACTTGATGAACTTATTATTGGTTACTTAAATCGATTAAAGCACTACGTACGTTTCGAAGTGGTGGTCATACCTCAACTTAAAAACACGAAAAATCTAAATGAGCAAACTCAAAAGACCAAAGAAGGTGAGGAAATTTTAAAACAAATAATCCCTTCAGACCATATGGTACTTTTGGATGAAAAGGGTAAAGAATTTAGCTCAGTAGAATTTTCAAAATACCTTCAAAAGCAAATGAACAGTGGATTAAAACGTCTTGTCTTTGTAATAGGAGGGCCCTATGGATTTGATGAAGCCGTTAGTGCTAGAAGCAACTCTAGTATCAGTCTTTCAAAAATGACTTTTTCTCATCAAATGGTGCGTTTGTTCTTTGTGGAACAAGTCTATCGTGCGTTTACAATTTTGAGGAATGAACCATATCATCATCAGTAATCGAATCTGATGGTACTATATTGTACTTTTCCAATATACCCTCAACTTTGCGCATCATCTTATGATGGGGTAGCGCCATATCTTCACTCTTCTTGAGTGAATTCTGCATGGTTTCGGAAACTTGGCTCAACTTATCCAATTCCTCATAAATAAACTTTACGATTTCATCCCGTCTTTCAGAATTCTTTTCAACTCGCATGACGTACTGTAAATCTTTGATATTCTTCATATGTGAAGAAAAAACATGGGACTGGTGCCAGGCGATTTCGGTAAGTTTTTTCTTTTGTTTCATAATTCTGTTGATGATGGGATTCACTATAAAGAAAATCTCGAATAAGACTATGAAAACAGAAAATATGGCCAGTTCCAATTCGATGATTCGCATTGCTTTAATATCCTCTTCAGATTTCTTCTGAAATTGCAAAACAATGTCATCCATAATTTCAACAAACCGATCTACACGGAATCGAAAGTCATTGAAAGAAATGGCATCAATCTTCTTTAAATCCGACAAATTCGATTGAAACCAAATAATGTACGGGTGTAACCTTTTAAAGTTGTCGGCAATTTCATCTGTGCTTAAAGGATCAATCTCCAGATTCTCGCTGCCTTCTTGAAGGATTTTATTCATTTGAAGCAGCTTATTTATAGTCAGCTTCAGCTCTGCATAGTCACAATTATGATAACGACACGAATAGGTTTCATTCAATAAGCGTTGGCTTAACATTCGCTGACGGCCTGATAAGTTGACAATCAAGGCGGTATTCCGCTGTTTATCCAAAGAATATTGCACAATGGATTGAATTGCAAGGGTAAGAACGATAATCGATACTACTAAAAGATAGTACGCACGAAAGCCTTTTTTAAATATAGTTATGTTCCCAATCTTCAACAGTAAATCTTTTTAATTAAGAATTTACCTACAATTTATGTTGAAAAAGATGGTGTGAAGCAAAAATGTTGTGAAATCACTGCCTCAGCTGGTGAAACCCTAATGGAAATGTTGTCTTACAAAACCATTAATAAAGCACCCTGAACTTTATTGTATGCTCGATACTTTTCAAGGCCTTGATAACCTCCTTATTATAATCCTTATCCAAATCGGTGATAACATAACCAACATCAGGGTCTGTTGAAAGATATTGACCAGTAATATTCATCTCAAACTTGGCCAAAACCTCATTGATTTTTGCCATAATACCAGGAACATTATCATGAATATGTAGAAAGCGGTGAGCATTGTTTTGTTTTGGCAAACGGATATTCGGAAAGTTAACCGCATCGACCGTATTACCAGAGTTAATGTAATCCATGATTTTATTGGGGACAAAATCGGCAATATCACGTTGTGCTTCTTGAGTGCTACCTCCTACATGAGGAGTTAAAATTACATTTTCCAAACCTTGGAGTTCCGTAGAGAAATCACCGTTACTTCTAGGTTCTACGGGATACACATCAATGGCAGCTCCGCCCAATTTTTTAGATTTTAAGGCTTCGACCAAAGCCGCTATGTCAACCACAAAACCTCGAGATAGGTTGATGAGCATTGCTCCATCTCGCATTTGGTTGATTTCGCGTTCACCAATAAAGTTTTTATTTGCCTTATTGTCATCAATATGCAGGGTAACCACATCTGAAACCGATAACAAGTCCTCCAATGTATTGCATTTAATGGCATTACCCAGACCAAGTTGATCAGCAACGTCGTAATAATACACCCGCATTCCTATTGCCTCCGCAAGAACCGAAAGTTGTTTCCCGATATTACCATAACCTACGATACCCAAATTTTTACCCCTTACCTCATTAGAGTTCAGAGCTGTTTTGAACCATTTGCCCTGATGTATTTCAGTACTGCGAGGAAAGACACTTCGCATCAGCATAATAATTTGACCAATCGCTAGCTCTACTACCGAGCGCGTATTACTGTAAGGCGCATTGAAAACGACCACACCATTTTTCTTCGCCGTGTCCAAATCAATTTGAGTCGTTCCGATACAGAACGCGCCTACCACCAAAAGTCGGTCAGCGGCTTCAAGCACACGTTTGGTTACCTGTGTCTTTGAGCGGATGCCCAAAACATGAATTCCCTTAATTCTTTCAATTAATTCGTCCTCAGGAATACTGTGCTTGACCAGTTCTACAGAAAATCCATCATTGGAAAGGTTTTCAAAAGCATCGGGATGCACGTTTTCCAATAACAAAATCTTTATTCTATTCTTGGGATACGATATTTTTCTCGGTAAATCATTCACGAATAAAAACTCATTTAAATTAGGTGTCACATAATCGGCATTGTTGGCCGCTTTCTCTCGGTGGACATTTTCAGTGTAGGCAAAAAACTTATCGGCAATACCTGCTTCACGCATGACATAATCACTATAGCCATCACCAATAACCTGTACTTCACCCTCAAGGCCAAGATTCTTTAAGCATTCAATCTTTCCATTGTGTGATGAGAGTACGTTGGTCTCATCAAAGCCGATGATTTGACCATCTTCATCAAATTTAAAGGTATTGGCATACACCCTCTCCGATGGAATATTGTATTCAGCGACGATAGGGTCTATAAATTCTTTGAACCCACATGAAATCACATATATATCTTCAGCATGTGAATGGAAGAATTCCTTATTCTCCTTGATGGATTTCGAAATCTTTTGCCTTAGATCGGCAATTAAAGGTTCCAAATCCCGGCTATTGGCTTCCAGTAGTTTGATTCTTCGTTCGAGCGATTCCGTAAATGAAATTTCACCATCGATGCCCAAATTCGTAATATCCTGAATTTCCTGCAGAACTTCGGCCCTATTGGCTTTACCTTTTAGGGTCATTTCCGCTAAGACGTCCAAGGCTTCAACTTGGGTCAAAGTGCTGTCAAAATCAAAAACGTATTTGCGACTGGTTTCCACCATTTCGAAAAAATTAAGCCATAAAAGTAACCATTAAAAAAAGGGGGCAAAACCGTTGTTCAAAAAAAACGGATACGGTTGATAAATTCGCAAAATCATCTTTGATTTTCTGTCTTTAGAAACAGAAAATTGTCAATTTGTTAATTTTAAAACCAACGTCGGACTGCTTTCAAATACATTCGATATTCTTTTCCAAACTTCTGGGTTAGGGCTTCTTCTTCCTGTTTAATCTGAAAATGGTTCATGTAGTACACAAAACCCGCGGCTAATAGTGTATTGAAGGCATTGCCCAAAAGAAGTCCCCAAACAATAAGAAACAAAAGCATCGCCAAATACATAGGATTACGGGTGTACTGATATATACCGCCGGTAACCAAATGCTGTGCTTTGTCTGGATGAATGGGGTCTGTAGTAGTCTTTGCCTTTAAAAATTGTAGCAATGAAATACCCATAATCAATATGCCAATACCTAAAAGGGCATACCCAAGTTGCTTTCGACCAAAAAAATCAAATTCCCCAACGGGAAGAAAACGATCAAGTAAATACATCAAAGCACCAAAAATGACCATGACCAAAGGAGGTAAAATCTTCAACTTCATCTTTCGAAAGTACTATTTTTACAAGCAAATTCGCTGTCATGAAATTGGTTTTTGCCACACACAATCAGAATAAGTTTGAGGAGGTCAAAAAACTCATCCCAAGTCAAATCACCATGGTTTCCTTGGATGAGATTGGTTGCCACGAAGAGATTGCTGAAACAGGAACTACCTTGGAAGTGAACGCCCAAATAAAAGCTGACTTTGTTACGCAGAAGTACCAACTGCCCTGTTTTTCTGATGACACAGGTTTGTTGGTAGATGCACTCAACGGTGCCCCAGGCGTATATTCTGCCCGATATGCAGGTTCGGAAAAAGATGCAAATGCCAATATGGAAAAGCTCTTAAAGGAATTAGCCCCACACCAAGACCGTAATGCACGATTCGAAACGGTCATCGCCTTAAATATAGGTTCAGAAAGCCATCTTTTCAAGGGTACGGTTCATGGGCAAATCACAAAAACGAAAGTAGGTGAAAAGGGCTTTGGCTATGACCCCATATTTCAACCAGAAGGTTATCACAAGACCTTCGCCGAACTTTCAATGGAGGAAAAGAATCGTATCAGCCATCGCGCTAGGGCGATAAGGCAATTAATTGAGTTTCTTGAAACTTTGGTCTCCAGCTAATTAAATAAGCGTACATTTGCCGCTTGTTAAATGTCGTACCCCAAAAAAAGGGTAAGAAAAGGGGTGTTGTGATGGGCTAGTTTATAAGGTTTCGCCTGATACAACACAGTATTTACGAATTTATAAACAGTTATGACAGCATTCGAACAATTAGGGCTTCAAGAGTCCTTACTTTCCGCTATTACCGATTTGGGTTTTGAAACCCCCTCAGAAGTTCAAGAAAAGTCTATTCCTATTTTACTGGAAGATGAAACCGATTTGGTTGCCTTGGCACAAACCGGGACTGGAAAAACGGCAGCATTTGGTTTTCCATTACTTCAAAAAATAAATGCGGACAGTAGAACCACTCAGGGACTAATCCTTTCCCCTACCCGTGAACTATGCCTCCAGATCACCAACGAGATGCAATTGTACGCGAAATATGAAAAAGGGGTAAACATTGTTGCTATTTATGGCGGAGCCAGTATAACCGAACAAGCCAAGCAAATTAAAAGGGGAGCACAAATCGTTGTTGCTACTCCAGGCCGTATGAAAGACATGATAAAACGAGGTATTGTTGATATTTCAAAAATTGAATACTGCGTTTTGGATGAGGCTGACGAGATGTTAAATATGGGCTTTTATGAAGACATTCGAGATATACTCTCCAATACTCCAGATGACAAGTCCACTTGGTTGTTCTCGGCTACCATGCCCAAAGAGGTGGCTAGTATCGCCAAAAAGTTCATGCA
>CAYNUM010000036.1:0-10860 GCA_964400025.1 uncultured Croceivirga sp. | reverse complement strand
CAATGAAAATTGTAGACGGCGTGGGCATAATCCATTTGAATATCCAACCACTTGAGAGCTTTGTTTTTAGTTTAAAGTGAATGGCCCTTAATTGAATTTTAAAGAAAATTTCATTGTTAGGCCTTCATACAAGTTTGTATTTTTATCGCTCGAAAAAAATAGAGATAATGAAAAAAGTAATGATTTTTTGCCTTGTTTCGATTATGATTTTAGGATGTGAGACAAAACCCAAACCTTTGGTTATTGGCCATCGGGGAGCAATGGGTTATGAGACGGAAAATACCTTGGCTTCTATTCAAAAAGCAATGGAAATGGGGGTTGATATGATTGAAATTGATGTTTTTAATATTAAGAGTGGTGAGACGGTGGTTTTTCACGATCAAACCTTAGATCGTTTAAGCAATGCCCCAGGAAACATCGAAGATTATTACATAAGTGACTTGAGACAGGTGATTCTAGAAGGTAACCATCGCATACCATTACTGCAACAAGTACTAAAATTGGTGAATAATACGGTTCCACTCAATATTGAATTGAAGGGTGAAGATACAGCAAATCGAGTTCAGTTTATTACGAATAGTTATGTTGAAAGAATGGGCTGGTCAAAAGAGAATTTTCTAATTTCTAGCTTCAATTGGAATGAGCTGCGAAAAATGCGTGAGCTTGACCCAGATATCGCCATTGCCGTATTGACAGAAGAAGACCCTTTGGGCGCAATTGAAGTAGCAAAAGAGCTCAACGCGGTTGCTATCAATCCATGGTTTAAAACACTAAGCGCGGAAAACGTCAAACAAATTCACGATGCTGGATTCAAGGTCTACACTTACACGGTGAATGAACCTAGCGATATTGAACAAGTTACTTCGTATGGTGTAGATGGTATTTTCACCAACTACCCGGATCGGGCAAAATAATGTTTGACCTAATAGTTATTGGTGGCGGGGCTGCTGGCTTTTATGGGGCCATACAGACCGCCCTCGCAAACCCTAAATTGAAAATTGCCATTCTTGAGCGTGGTAAAACTGTTTTAGGAAAGGTAAAAGTTTCTGGAGGTGGTCGTTGCAATGTGACACATGCAGAATTTGAGCCTTTGCCCTTGACCAATAACTACCCAAGGGGAAAAAAAGAGCTACTAGGCCCTTTTCATAGCCATGCGCCTGGCGATATTATGGGCTTTTTTGAAGAAAGGGGAGTAGCCTTAAAAATTGAAGCTGATGGGCGTATTTTTCCTGTCTCAGATTCTTCCCAGACAATTATAGACTGTTTTCTAAGGGAGGCCGAGAAATTGGGTATCAGTGTATTAAAGAACAGTTCGGTCAAAGATATTGGAAAATCGGTCGAGTACCCCGAGCACTGGCAGGTGACTACCATGAACAAACACTACCACTGTAAGAAGCTAATGGTAGCTACAGGGAGCAATCCCAAAATTTGGGAGTTATTGAAGCGATTGGGTCATCATGTAGTCTCGCCCGTACCTTCTTTGTTCACCTTCAATTGTCGAGATGAAAGAATCAAGGGACTTCAAGGGTTGAGCACCGAAGCAGAGGTATGCATCATGCCCAAAACACATTATCAATCCAGAATTCAAATTGAATTAAAGAGCAAGGTAAAACGTGAACCGTTATTCATTGATGAAGGGCCACTTTTGATAACCCATTGGGGTTTCAGTGGGCCTGCCGTGCTTAAACTTTCGGCCTGGGCCGCAAAGGAGTTGCATGAAATGCACTATAACTTTCGAATAAAAGTGAATTGGATGCCCGAATATACTTTAGATACAATGATCGGTTTCTTAACTGAAATTAAAGCTGTTGAACCGAAAAGGACAGTACTGAAATCCAAAGTTTTGGAACTGCCAACCAGGTTATGGGGTCGTTTGGTCAGGGCATCTGAAATTCATGATGGTCAACGATGGGCAGATATTACAAAAAATCAGTTAAATGCTTTGGCTCTACAATTGACCAAGGGCTCTTTTCGAATTGAAGGTAAAAGCACGTTTAAAGAAGAATTCGTAACTGCGGGTGGAGTTGATTTAAAGGAAATCAATTTTAAAACTTTTGAAAGTAAGTTATTCCCCAATCTTTATTTGGCAGGAGAGGTCATTAATGTTGATGCGGTTACGGGCGGTTTCAATTTTCAAAACGCATGGACGGGTGCTTATATAGCAGCCCAATCAATGGCTCTGGAATGACTACCAAATTATAAAATTCCGGCAACCCAAGCAGCCAATAGACCCCCCATGATAGGTCCTATTACAGGAATCCAGGCGTAGCCCCAACCTTGACTTCCTTTGTTTTTTAAAGGAAGCAATGCATGCACAATACGAGGACCAAGATCTCTTGCAGGATTGATTGCATAGCCTGTAGTTCCTCCCAAGGCAAGGCCTATGACCCAAACCAACAATGCTACTGGAAGCGCCCCCAAGGAACCTAGCCCGATGATAGTATTATCAGAAGCCAAGGAAGCGTCCGTGAAATATAGAATAGTAAAAAGTAGCACAAAAGTCCCGGTTAACTCGCAGATAAAATTTATAGCTGTATTTTTTATAGCGGGAGAGGTGCAAAAAACTCCACGTTTGGTGTCTCCATCTTCCGTCGCCTTAAAATGCTCGTAATGTGTTATCCAAACCATTAAAGCACCAAGCATGGCACCAATGAACTGGGCAAAAATAAACTTTGGCACATCATACATCGAAAATTCGCCAGCAACAGCCAAGCCGATGGTTACCGCCGGATTAATATGTGCTCCACTGATTGGTCCTGCCACTACAACGCCAACATACACGGCTAAGGCCCAACCTGTAGTGATAACTATCCATCCTGAACCGTTACCATAGGTTTTGTTGAGCGAAACATTGGCGTTCACGCCACATCCCAAAAAGATGAGCAAAAAGGTTCCTACAATTTCAGCGATAAAAGGAGTCATTTTGGTTTGGTTATTGGTTATAAAAAATTGAAATTTAAGATGCTGTCCAGTATTCCAAGGCTTTTATGGCGCGATACCATCCCTTGATGGCATCATCAACGCCATCCCTATTTTCGGTAGGGTGGAATTCTATATCGGTTTGCCAAATATCTTGAATCTCTTCTTGACTTTTCCAAAAACCAACAGCTAATCCAGCTAAGTATGCGGCACCCATTACCGTAGTCTCCACAATTTTCGGTCGTATTGTGGTCGTATTCAAAACATCGGCCTGAAATTGCATCAACATATTGTTAACCGTGGCCCCACCATCGACGCGTAGTTCTTTAATCGAAATTCCAGAGTCTTTTTCCATAGCTTTCAAAATATCCATTGTTTGATAGGCTATTGAATCTAAAGCGGCTCGGGCAATGTGGGCATCGGTGCTACCCCTTGTCAGTCCGAACAACGTACCTTGGGCTTTTTGGTTCCAATGCGGCGCTCCTAATCCCGCAAAAGCGGGAACAAAAAATACCCCTTCAGCACTCTCTACCGAACTTGCCAATGCCTCTACGTCAGAAGAGTTCTTGATAATCTTTAAGCTATCCCTTAGCCATTGCACTACCGCGCCTGCAATGAAAATGCTACCCTCAAGGGCATAGGTCGTTTTTCCATTAATTTTCCAAGCTACCGTTGTCAGAAGGTTGTTGTTCGATTTAGTCGGTTCTTCCCCAATATTCATGAGCATAAAGCATCCTGTGCCATAGGTGTTCTTGACCATACCTTTTTGAGTACACATTTGGCCAAATAATGCGGCTTGTTGGTCGCCCGCAATACCTGCTATCGGAATTTCATGCGCAAAGAAATTAGGACTGGTGTGCCCATAAACCTCGCTTGATTGCCTAACCTCAGGGAGCATACTTTTCGGAATGGCGAACAAGGCCAAAAGCTCATCATCCCATTCCATTGAATTGATATTAAAAATCAACGAACGTGAAGCATTGGTAACATCTGTGATATGTAATTTACCTTCGGTCATTCTCCAAATAAGCCATGAATCTATGGTTCCAAAAGCGAGTGCCCCGGCTTCCGCTTTTTCCCTAGCTCCTTCAACATTGTCCAAAATCCATTTGACCTTGGTTGCTGAGAAATAAGAGTCAATGACCAAACCGGTCTTCTCTCGTATCATTTCGGTTTTACCGGCTTTTTTCAGTTCATCGCAATAATCAGATGTTCTTTTATCTTGCCAAACGATGGCATTGTAAATCGGTTCACCTGTTTTTCTGTCCCAAACTACGGCAGTCTCCCTTTGATTGGTAATACCAATAGCCTTAATTTCCTCACCCTTGATTCCCTTTTTTGTTACTGCTTCTGCCGCCATTCCGGCTTGGGTAGACCAAATTTCAGTTGCATCATGTTCTACCCAGCCTGGCTTAGGAAAGATTTGTGTAAACTCTTTTTGGGCTACAGAAACAATGCCCCCTTTTTTATCAAAAACTACCGCTCTTGAACTTGTTGTTCCTTGATCTAGTGCGAGAATATATTCTGCCATATTGCTATAAAATGTTAGGGAATTTAATAAAATAAATTGAGTAGTTTCAACTGGTAAAAAGTAATGTGTATGAACACCTTTATTGCTTTTCTTCGAGGAATCAATGTTAGTGGGCAAAAAAAGATTAAGATGGCCGATTTAAGGTCATGCCTCGAACATTCTGGGCTTGAAAATTTAAGGACTTACATTCAAAGCGGCAACCTTGTTTTCGATACTCAGGAGAAAGACAGTAGTGTTATTGGAACAAAGATTTTTGAAGTCATCAAAACCAATTTTGGATATGAGGTGCCCATTTTGGTAGTTGAGCCTTCCACTTTACAGCAGGTATTGGATAACAATCCCTTTAGTTCGATTGCCGAACAGAAAAACCAATATTTTACCCTTTTGTTTGATATACCTATAGTCGAGATGAAAGAATCATTTCAACAAATGACGTTTGACCATGAAGATTTTCATTACTCAGATAAGTGTATTTACCTGAACTGTAAACTCGGGGCAGGTAAAGCTAAATTAAATAACAACCTTATTGAGAACAAGCTAAAGATCAGGGCAACAACAAGAAATCTCAATACGATGCAAAAGATGGTTCAATTGGCAAACGGCCAGTCATAAAGACTACCTCCTTTTCATAATCGTAAGAATCGTTATTATGGTAAGGCAGCAGAACAAACCTAAGTACATTAGAACTATGGTTGGGGTAAATCCACTTCTGATCAAGAGTTGATTTCGTAAGCCAAAAAGAAGCACCAGTCCGGTGCCAACAAATAATTTTCTGGAATAGAAGACTTGGGGTAATGGTTCCATGGGTAAAGATTGTAGGTTAAGCTTTACCAAAACATCAAAAATGGAAAAATCGTATAACCAACAACTAATATTCGTTCAATGGAACACCTTAAAGAAGCTTAGTTCAGCTCCCAGATTTTGAAATTCAAAAGCATTGCGAAGAAAACCCATCCCAAATAGGGGAACATCAAAAGGGCAGCCGTGTTACTGACGACTTTGAACCACTTAATGGTCAACAGAATCAAAACCAATAGGGTAAGAATAACAAAAAGGGCAGCCAACGGGTTTTTAAGTCCAAAAAAGATAATGCTCCAAAGCGCGTTCAACAACAACTGAAAACCAAAATGATAAAGTGCTGTTTTCACCCAAATGTGATAGAATCCTTTTGACCATACGATTCCTGCGGCAATGCCCATCAGAATATAAAGAACTGTCCAAACAGGTGCAAAGAGCCAATTTGGGGGATTAAAACTGGGCTTATTTAAAGTTAGGTACCAGTCATTGACCGAGCTCTGTGTGGCGAAACTTGAGAGGAATCCTATCAGTAGACAAATGGCTACCGCTATTACAATTTTGACAATGGTCTGTTTCATCGAGTTGGCTTACTACTAAATTAACAATTTATTTCAACCGTGAACTTTAGTATGAGACATGAGTTATCTTTGGCCAAATTTTGATTAATGGTAGTAAAGGACTTTGTTCCAAACGAAGGATTGATATACCCAGAGACGGGCAAATACTCTTGGAAGGCTCCCAGTAATATAGCATTGGTGAAATATTGGGGTAAGCTACCTAGTCAAATACCGGCAAACCCTTCAATAAGTTTTACGTTGGATGCCTGTTCAACAAGAACTTCAATTGCCTTTGCAAAAAACGAAAAGGAGTCTAATGATTTTTCATTCGAATTTTTTTTTGAAGGCGCACCAAAACCTGACTTTAAACCCAAGATCATTACTTTTTTGGAAAGGGTTGAACCCTATTTACCTTTTTTGAAAAATTATCACCTAAAGATCGAAAGCGAAAATTCTTTTCCCCATAGTAGTGGCATAGCTTCTTCGGCAAGCGGTATGGCTGCATTGGCCTTATGTTTGCTGAGTATTGAACGTCTTGCAAATCCAGAAATGACAGAAGACTTTTTTAATCAAAAGGCGTCTTTCTTGGCGCGTTTGGGTTCGGGCAGTGCCTGCAGAAGTGTTGAAGGCGATTTGATTCAATGGGGCAAAACCCTTTCAATAAAAGGTAGCAACGATTTATATGGTATTCGCTATCCGTTTGAAGTAAATCAAAATTTTAAAAAATTCCACGATGTCATTCTATTGGTGCACAAAGGCCAGAAAACTGTGAGCAGTACCGTCGGTCATGGTTTGATGAAAGGACACCCATTTGCCGCACAACGTTTTGAACAGGCCCATCGTAACCTAGAGCGACTACAACCAATTTTTAAGGGTGGTGATTTGGAAGAATTCATAGCAATTGTTGAAAGCGAAGCATTGACATTGCATGCCATGATGCTGACCAGTCAACCTTATTTTGTACTGATGATGCCCAATACCTTAGAAATCATCAACCGTATTTGGGCGTTCAGAAGAACCACAAAAATTCCTATTTGTTTTACCTTGGATGCAGGCGCAAACGTTCATGTGCTTTATCCTGAATCGGTAAAAGATCGGGCGATTCAATTTATTAAGGATGAATTGATTGCATACTGCGAAAACCGACATTATATTTGCGACCGAATTGGAGAAGGCGCAAAAAAATACCTGATTTCTCAATAAGAAAAAGAGAGTGACAGCGTTATTTTATCGTTTTTACCTTAATTATTTCCTAATTTGTTGAAAGGGAAATTAAGTTTGTTTACATTTAATAAAGAATGGTTAAACAAAACAGTATGAAAGGACCATTATTTTATTCCAAAATATTACTCTTTGGCGAGTATGGTATCATTAAAGACTCTAAAGGCCTTTCCATACCATATAATTTTTTCAAAGGCGCACTAAAAACGGATGAAAACCCATCAGAAGAAGCCAAGGCTTCAAATGAGGCCCTTGAACGTTTTGCGGAATATCTGGCCGAAATCCAAGCGGAAGGGTTAGTTCAATTCGATTTGGAAACCCTCAAGGAAGATATTTCGAATGGAATGTATTTCGATAGTTCAATTCCTCAAGGATATGGTATTGGAAGCAGTGGCGCCCTTGTAGCGGCTATTTATGATAAATATGCCAACGATAAGATTACGGTGCTTGAGAACCTTACTCGTGAAAAGCTCTTAAGCCTCAAGACTATTTTTGGTAAAATGGAGTCATTCTTTCATGGTAAATCCTCTGGTCTTGATCCATTGAATAGCTATTTGAGTTTGCCCATTTTGATAAATTCCAAAGACAATATTGAGTCTACTAGCCTGCCATCTCAAAATAAGGAGGGCAAAGGTGCTGTTTTCTTATTGGATAGTGGAATTACCGGTGAAACGGCCCCCATGGTTCAGATTTTTATGGAAAAAATGAAGCAGGAAGGTTTCCGTAACATGATTAAAGAGAAGTTTATCAAACATACCGATGCCTGTGTTGACCACTTTTTAAGTGGAGATATCAAAGGTTTGTTCGGACATGTAAAGCAATTGTCACATGTGGTGCTTGATAATTTCAAACCAATGATTCCCAAGCAGTTTCATCAATTGTGGCAAAAGGGTATTGAAACCAATGATTACTATCTGAAGCTTTGTGGTTCTGGTGGTGGCGGTTATATTCTAGGTTTTACAGAAGATATAGACAGGGCAAGAAAATCGTTGGAAGGCCATAATCTGGAAGTAGTTTACAACTTCTAAAATTCAAAAATGCTTAGTAGAAAAAACAAGCTCTTGCTGTATAAGCTTTTGAGCCTGTTTTCAGTGGTCAGGGGCTACAATATCTTAATTATTGCCTTGGCCCAATATTTGGCCTCCATTTATATTTTGGCCCCAGACTGGCCATTACGAAAAGTTGTTTTTGATATCAACCTTTTTTTTATCGTCACCGCTTCGGCCTTGGTAATAGCTGCTGGCTATATCATCAATAATTTTTATGATGCCGAAAAAGACCTGATTAATAAACCGACCAAAAGTATGTTAGATCGTTTGGTCAGCCAACGATTTAAATTGACCACGTATTTCGTATTGAATTTCATGGCAGTTTTTGCGGCTAGTTATATCTCTTTTAGGGCCGTACTGTTTTTTTCGAGCTATGTTTTTGGTATTTGGATATACTCGCATAAATTGAAGCGTATACCCTTTCTGGGCAATTTGGTGTCCGCCACTTTGGCCATTGCCCCTTTCTTTGTAGTATTTGTCTACTACAAGAATTTTGAAACCGTAATTTTTGTTCATGCACTATATCTCTTCTTGTTGATTTTGGCGAGAGAAGTGATTAAAGATTTAGAAAATATGGCTGGCGATATGGCTCAGGGCTATCAGACGATACCTCTACTTTATGGTCCTGTAAGTGCCAAGGTTTTAATTGCTTTTTTGGTAGTAATGACCTTGCTGCCCACTTATATGTTAATTACCAGTTTCGACATTGGTAATATGCATTACTATTTCATTGCGTCGGGTTTTTTGTTATTGGTGTTTCTGGTCTTGTTGGCCAAATCAGAGATGAAAAGGCACTATGTTTGGTTGCATAATATTTTAAAGTTGATCATCATTGTCGGTGTTTTCAGTATTTTACTGATTGATGTCGATTTGGTTTTAAATAGAATTTTGTAATGGAGAACGAACTCAAAGTAGCTCTGGCCCAAATCGCCCCAGTTTGGTTGGATAAAAAAGGTACTATAGCAAAAATTGAAGCCTCAATATTAGAGACCGCCAAACACAACAGTGAATTGCTGGTCTTTGGCGAGGCCTTGCTTCCGGGCTATCCTTTTTGGCTAGCGCTTACCGGTGGAGCAGAATGGAATACAGCGGTAAATAAGGAATTGCATGCTCATTATGTTCGCAATGCGGTACAAATTGAATCGGGTGACTTAGATTCCATCTGTCAATTGGCCAAGGAAAATAAGTTGGCCGTCTATTTGGGAATTATGGAACGTCCAACTGATCGCGGGGGTCATAGCATTTACGCATCTTTGGTTTATATAGATGCGTCAGGAGAAATTCAATCAGTGCATCGCAAATTACAACCAACCTATGACGAACGATTGACTTGGGCGCCTGGTGATGGTAACGGACTTAAAGTTCACCCCTTGAAGCAATTCACGGTTGGAGGCCTCAATTGTTGGGAAAATTGGATGCCCCTACCGAGAGCTGCACTATATGGTCAAGGCGAAAATCTTCATATTGCAGTTTGGCCCGGTAGCCTACATAATACAAAAGACATTACCCGTTTTATTGCCAGAGAATCACGTAGTTATGTCATTTCAGTATCTTCTATGATGTCTAGAGCCGATTTTCCTGAAAACACGCCATATTTAGATAGGATTCTCAAAAAGGCACCAGAATCATTGGCCAATGGAGGTTCATGTATTGCCGGCCCCGATGGAGAATGGGTTGTTGAGCCCATAGTTGGAAAACAAGGGATTTTTTACCATACCATAGACTTTAATCGGGTCTATGAAGAACGGCAAAACTTTGACCCCGTAGGCCACTATTCACGGCCAGACGTAACCAAGTTATCGGTTAATCGAGAACGGCAATCAACTATAGAACTAAACGACTAATTCTCGTCGGTCGGAGCTACTATTTCATAACCTTGTTGAATTCCTTTTTCGATAGGCGGAACTCCTCGTTTCATCCAAGACGGTTGGCCTTCACCTTTAAGATAGTAGTCAAAAAACTGGGCCATTCGAATATTGAAGTCCTTTCGATTTTGAAGCTTTAATGGCCAGTGCGGTTCACCATTATAATTTAAGAACCATGACGGTTTGCCCAAGCGTCTTAAGCTAACAAAGAATTCAATGCCCTGATACCAAGGTACGTGGCCGTCAGCATCATTGTGCATAATCAAAAGAGGGGTATTGATTTTGTCAATATTGAATATGGGTGAATTTTCAATGTAGCGTGAAGGATATTGCCATGGAGTACCCCCAATTCTACTTTGGGTATGTTCGTATTGAAACTGACGGCTAAGACCGGTCCACCATCGAATTCCGCCGTATGCACTGATCATATTTGGCACCGGGGCCCCTGATTCTGCAGCTTTGAAAATATCTGTTTTGGTCACTAAATAAGCAATCTGATAGCCGCCCCAGCTATGACCTTGAACTCCAATATTATCTTTATCAATAAACCCCTTTTCTATTAAGGAAGTTACCCCAGGGATAACACAATTGTAAGCACTTTCTCCTGGGTAGCCGATACGGTATTCAACGTCAGGATTAAATATGACATACCCTCTACTGGTATAGAAACTGTAGTTCAATGAAGACCGTTCTGCCCTAGGGTGCCGATGCCTGTGAATTCTATTTGAACTTTTTTCATAGAAATTGACGAGCAAAGGATATTTTTTATTTGGGTCAAAATTCTCTGGTTTTACAAGCATGCCCTTAAGGGGCTTACCATCTAGGGAGGTCCAGCTCATCAATTCGATGGTACCCCAATTGTATTGTGATTGTTGGGGGTTGGCATCACTTAGCTTGAGCGGCTTTTTGAATTGAGTATC
>CAYNUM010000035.1:0-10973 GCA_964400025.1 uncultured Croceivirga sp. | reverse complement strand
CATTGGCGCAAATCGAAACAACACTGTCAAGGTTTGCCCCCAATGTGCCTTTCGAGTTTCAATTCGTTGATGACGCTTTTGGAATTAAGTTTAGAGCTGAAGAACGCATGAGAAAATTGTCAAGTATATTTTCTGTCTTGGCCATTGTAATAAGCTGTTTGGGGCTATTTGGTCTTTCAACATTTATGGCAGAACGTCGAACCAAAGAAATCGGAATTCGCAAAGTATTGGGCGCATCGATTTTAAGCCTTTTCAAAATGCTTTCAAAAGACTTTATGATGCTAATAGTGTTGTCGGGGCTAATTGCAGTGCCCGTCGCCTATTTTGTAATGCAACAATGGCTCGAAAACTATACCTACCATATTGAAATGCCATGGTGGGTATTTGGAGTGGCAATTTCTAGCGTCTTACTAATAGCACTTTTCACCATCAGTTATCAAGCAACGAGGGCAGCTATTGTAAACCCAGTAAAAAGCTTACGAACACAATAAAATCAATCCGCCCGAAGCAACCTTTTTTTGGGTCTTGTGAAGGGTAAAAAACGAATCGGTATGTTTAAGAACTACGTAAAAGTAGCATTGCGAAATTTATGGAAAGATAGACTGTTCACCAGTATTGGCATACTAGGGCTCTCCATAGCTTTTGGGGTAGCAACCCTATTGACAATGGATTCATTGCATGAGCTTTCGTATGATGATTTTCATACAAATGGTAATCAACTCTATCAGGTGAACATTACTTGGCAAACCCCAAAAGGCACAGAGGTAGGTACAAGCCAACCCACACCCTTTGCCGAGGCTTTGGCAAATGAAGTACCCGGTGTTGATAAGATTACTCGGTTTGTAGAAGAAGAGGCCTTAACGATTTATAAGGAAAAAGAACTGGGGTTAGACGCCATTTATGTTGACAGTGATTTTTTTGAGATGTTCAGTTTTCCTATTGCATTAGGTTCAAAAAAACGACCATTGGCCGATGTGTCTTCGACTGTAATCTCAAAAAGCACGGCGGTGAAATTATTTGGTGACGAAGACCCGATAGGAAAAAGCGTCACTGTTTTAATCAACGGTAAAAACGAACCTTTTACAATTAGGGCGGTTTCTGAAGACCAACCTCAACAAAGTTCCATCACCTATGATATTGCGTTACCATTTGAAAAAAATCCAAACTATGAGGCGACAAAAGAACTGTGGAATGCACAATATCATGAGGTATATGTTCAATTAAAAGAAAAGGTGTCTGCTAAAGATTTCGAAGCAAACAGTCGCAGTTTTACGAATCTGCACTATGAAGGAGCCAGCGAAAGTCTTCAGCGTGACGGTGCAACGCCCAACGCAGATGGTAATTTCCTTCAAATAGGGCTCTTGCCAATCTCTGAAATGCGCTTTGTCAGTTACGACCAAGGTATAGTCGAAATTAGTCGTTCAAAGGTATATTTCGTTTTGGGGGTCGCCTTTCTTATTCTATTCATTGCTTGCGTCAATTTTGTGAATATGAGTATTGCCAAAAGTGGGCAACGACTCAGGGAAATCGGTATGCGCAAAACCCTAGGAGCCGAAAAAAGACAGCTGTTCTTTCAGTTCTGGGGCGAGAGTTTGATTGTATTCATGGTTTCTTTGGGTATTGGAATACTACTTAGCTTTTTACTTAAAGATCAATTTCAAACCTTGTTTGACTCCAATGCAAGTTTTGATGTCTTGATTTCTACCGATATGCTTCTACTAACACTAGTATTGGTGTTGGTCATATCACTTGTTGTTGGAGGTTACCCGGCAATGATGTTAAGCCGTTTGACCACTGTTCAGTCTTTAAAAGGCAAGTTGGATTCATCGGGTAAAAATCACCTACGCGATGCCCTTATCGTATTACAGTTCGGAATTGCTATTCTATTGATAAGTGGAACATTTATCCTTAACGGACAAATAGATTTCATGCGAAATAAAGATTTGGGCTACGATAAAGAACAAGTGCTGTCTTTTCCCTTAAACGGCAAAAAGAACAGTTATGATGCGGTCAAACTACTTCGCGAAGAGTTGGCCGGAAACCCAAATATTTTATCGGTAACAGCAGCTGACAACAATTTGGGGAGGGGTAAGGATGGTAGTGTTTCTTCAAGCGTTTGGGGGTTTGATTATAAGGGGAAAAGTGTGCGCACAAATACCTTAACCGTAGATTATGACTACATAAAAACATTAGGACTTGAATTAAAGAAAGGGAGAGATTTCGATATCAATCGAGAAGGTGATACTCAAGCCGTGATAATCAATCAAAGTATGGCCGAAGAATTAGGTGATGAGAACCCATTGTTGTCACGCCTTCCTGCAAGTGATAGTTTAGGTTTTGCTATAATCGGTGTGGTCAAGGATTACAACTTTCAAGATATTTCCAAAGCCATAGAACCCCTTACTTTTTTCCTGGATAGAGAAAGTGGGCTGACTTACGCCTATGTCAAAGTAGCTTCCTCAAATATGGCAGATTCGTTCGCCGCCGTAGAAAAAGCATTTCGTGCAATAGAGCCCAATGCAGAATTTCTAGGTTCGTTTTTAGATGAAAATGTAGATCGCACTTTTAGACGTGAAAAGACAATGGCCGCCCTTGTTACCAGCGGATCCATAATTGCCATTCTATTAAGCTGTGTCGGTTTGTTTGCCATGTCGATGCTCATAACCAATCAGCGAACCAAAGAAATAGGTATTCGAAAAGTTATTGGCGCCAGTGTTGCGTCGGTCACTTATTTGTTGACGAAAGACTTCTTAAAGTTGGTTTTTATCGCCTTTGTAATAGCCACTCCAATTTCATGGTGGTTTGCACAAGGCTGGTTGCAGAACTATGCGAACAGGGTTGATTTAAGTTGGCACTTTTTTGCCATTTCTGGGATATTGGCATTGTTCATTGCTGTTGTGACAATTAGTACCAGAACCTTAAAATCTGCCTTGGCCAATCCGGTCAAAAGCCTGAGGACTGAATAGACCACTATTGTATTGTCTGTCAACAATTTATACAGCTCTTGTAAAAATAATTGACACTCTTTAGAATCTTTGTTTTTTAAACATTTGATTTTCAGTAAGTTATTTTTTGGCACAATAATTTAGGTATAGTTTGTATCAATCAAAAAACGAACAGGCATGTTCAAAAATCACATAAAAATTGCATGGAGGAGCTTACGTAACCAACCTTTCTTTACATTACTCAATACGCTTGGTTTGGCCATTGGTATTGCGGGTGCCTTACTTATCGCGATTTTCATCCATGACGAACTGAACTATGATAACATGTTTGCCGATGCGGAACGAATCTATCGCATCGATGCCGATGTAAAGTTTGGGGGGTTACCGGAACAGATTGGGGAAACTCCCGAACCAATGGCAGAAACCTTGTTACGCGACTATCCGCAAGTGGAACTTTCCACCCGAATCGTAAATGGGGGAAGCCTATTGTTGAGAAAAACCAATGTTACCTCAAATGCCAAAGAATTGAATAGCGCCTTTGCGGATTCCACTTTCTTTAAAATGTTCGGAATTAAACTCTTGGATGGAGATTCAAGAACAGCATTGACCGAGCCCAATACCTTGGTGCTTACACGCAGTGCCGCTGAAAAGCATTTTGGGGTCAATAATGCAGTTGGGCAAAATATGGTGGTCAATAATGGAGAAACCTTTAGGGTAACCGGAGTCATAGAGAACCTTCCTAAAAATTCCCTTTTGCGCGATCATACTGCCTTTGTCTCTATGCCCAGTCTACAATTTGCACAAATTGGTCATTGGGGTAGCCATGTGTACTTCACTTTTGTAAAGATGGTGCCAAGTGCTGATATGAATACTTTTCAAGAGGGATTGGACTCAATTCTTGGTCGTTATTTGATTCCTTGGGTACAGGAGTACTTTCCAGGTATGACAGAAGAATCCTTTAAGGCAGCTGGCAACTATATCAATTACAGTGCTATGCCCTTGACCAACATTCACTTGTATTCGAGCAACAAAACCGAGCTGAGCACCAATAGTAACATCCAAACCATCTATATCTTATTTTTCGTTGCCTTATTCTTGGTGATATTGGCTGTGGTGAACTTTATGAATTTGTCAACGGCCCAGTCCATGAAACGAGCCAAGGAAGTGGGCGTTCGAAAAACTCTTGGTTCCAACAGATCCGACCTCATAAGACAATTCTTGACAGAATCAGGCTTAATTTGTTTCCTATCCCTTTTATTGGCCGTTGGTGTAGCATTTTTGGTGCTTCCAGCATTCAATGACTTAGCGGGAAAAGACATTTCAATTCCGTTTGAGAATCCTGTTTTCTGGCTCGCTTTATTGGGTGCAACCTTGGTATTGGGCATATTATCAGGGACCTATCCAGCATTTTTTATGTCCAAATTCATTCCTGTTAAAGTATTGAAGGGAAGCGCAGTTTCAAATGTTGGGGGAAGTAAGGTTCGAAACTCTTTGGTTGTCTTTCAATTTGCCGTTTCCATTCTTTTAATTGTCGCAACTGTTGTAGTCTACCAACAACTAAATTTTATCCAAAATAAAGAATTGGGTTACGAAAAAGAGCAGATTTTGGTGTTGGACGACTTGAACAATACCAACGGGAAAGAACAGGTTCTTAAAAACACCGTCATGCAGTTGGGGCAAGTAAAAAGCGTTACGCTCAGTAGTTTTCTTCCCACGCCATCAGCTCGTGTAAGTCAAACTTTTTTCAAAGAGGGCGCTCCAAACCAGGAGAACGCCATTAACATGGAAAATTGGGCCGTCGATCATGACTATATAGCAACGCTTGGGCTTCAGTTAATTTCAGGAAGGGATTTTGACTCAAATATTACAACCGATTCAACGGCTGTCATCGTAAATGAAGCCGCATTGAAAACATTGAATGTTAGTGCGAAAGACGCTATAGGACTTCGTATTTCTGCAGATTTAGGGGAAAGTGAAGAGAACATTAACTATCAAACAATAATTGGGGTGGTTAAAGACTTTCATTATGATTCCTTTAGAAAAAATATAGAGGCTTTAAGTTTTTCAATTGGTTCATTTGCCAATTCCATGGCCATTAAACTCGAAGGTCAAAATATTACCTCAACCATTGCCAGTATTGAAGGCATTTGGAAAGACATTGCCCCCGGCCAGCCTTTCAACTATTATTTTTTGGATGATTCCTTTAATGATAGTTACCAAACGGAAACACGCTTAGGGAAAATATTTTCAGTGTTTACCATTCTTTCCATTATTATAGCGTGTTTGGGGCTGTTTGGCCTAGCCACTTTTAACGCTCAAAAACGCACTAAAGAAATCGGAATTCGAAAAGTTTTGGGGGCTAGCGTTGGGCAAATATCCTATCGATTGACCACTGATTTTCTGAAAATGGTAGGATGGTCAATTTTAATTGCCCTCCCTCTAGGTTGGTATTCAATGGACAAATGGTTACAAGATTTTTCGTATCGAATAGAAGTTCAATGGTGGATGCTTATTCTGGCTGCTTTTCTTGCCATTGCTATTGCCATACTTACAGTTGGATACCAAAGCATTAGGGCCGCAGTCGCAAACCCGGTAAAAAGTCTTCGGGCCGAATAAACCATTAAGCAAAAACAATAATCATGTTCAAAAACCATATCAAAATTGCTTGGAGAAGCCTTAAAAAACAACCTTTTTTTACCTTTCTAAATACGTTCGGCCTTGCTGTAGGTATGGCCGGAGCGCTTCTGATAGGACTGTATATATTCGATGAATTGAGCTATGACAAAATGTTTGCTGATTCAGAACGTATCCATCGAATAAATTCGGACATTAAATTTGGAGGAGAAGTCAGTAATTTACCTGTAGTCTCAGCCCCAATGGCGTCGGCTATGATGGAAAATTTTCCACAGGTCGAACTGGCCACGCGCTTTCGCAATATCGGTAGTGTACTATTGAAAAAGTCCGATGACCCAAATAACATCAAAGAACCACGGGCTACCTACGCAGAGACCAGTATGTTTTCAATGCTAGGTTTGAAACTGTTGTATGGTGATGCAAACACCGCTTTGGATCAGCCCAACACTATGGTGCTCTCAAAGAGCACTGCTGAAAAGTTCTTCCCATCAAACAATGCCATTGGGCAAACCATGCTCCTGGAAAATGACGAAACTTATACCGTAAGCGGAGTGGTGGAAGATCTTCCAAAAAACTCTTTTCTAAAAGACCGCGGTATCTTTTTGGCTATGCCAGGGTACGAGGATGCCCAACAGGGAGCTTGGACCAGTCACAACTACTATACCTTGATTAAAATGAAGTCTGGGATACCAGCAACTGACCTTTACGAGGGTATGGATGATATGATTGACACCTATGTTATCCCCTATGCGCAAAGATATTTCCCAGGGGTCACAAGAGCGCAATTCGAAGCTTCAGGGAATTACATCAATTATAGTACAATCCCCTTAACCGATATCCATTTAAACTCACATCGGTATCCAGAATTCAGTCAGAACGGAAGTGTAGAAAACCTATATATTTTGGGTGCTATCGGTCTCTTTTTGATTGTTTTGGCCAGTATTAATTTTATGAATCTGTCAACGGCGCAATCATTAAAAAGGGCCAAAGAAGTTGGAATTCGAAAAACTTTAGGCTCGGCCAAGATTGGGCTTATACGACAATTTTTGACCGAATCAGGACTTATTGCTTTCGGTTCTTTGGTATTAGGGCTGCTCATTGCTTTCTTAATGCTCCCATTTTTCAATGGTCTTTCAAATAAAGAGTTACAAATACCGCTCACAAGTCCTACCTTTTGGTTAGTTCTCATCATCGCGACTTTTATCTTAGGGCTATTCTCAGGAAGCTATCCAGCATTTTTTATGTCCCGTTTTATTCCAATAAAAGTGCTTAAAGGAAGTGGTGACCATAGTTTGGGCGGGGGAAAGACTCGAAATTTCTTGGTCATTTTTCAATTCGCCATTTCGGTGTTTTTGATTATAGCAACCCTGGTAGTCTATCAGCAGTTAAATTATATTAAGAACCGAGATGTCGGCTTTGGTAAAGAACAGGTGCTTGTTATCGATGATGTCTATAGCATGGAGGTTGAAAGAAGACTGTCTTTTAAGGAAGCTATAAAGAATTTCGCCCAGGTTCAAAACGCTACCTTGAGCAGTTACCTGCCGACACCATCATCTAGGAGCAATACAACGTTTTTAAGGGCAGAAAATCGAGACCAAGAAAAGGCCATAAGTATGCAAGAATGGCGAGCCGATTATGATTATGTACCCACAATGGGTCTTGAAATTATTGCAGGACGCAATTTTGACCCACGGTTTGCAACGGACTCCACCGGTATTTTATTGAACGAAACAGCCGTATCGATATTGGAAAGTACACCAGAGGAAATTCTAGGTAAACAATTGGTATATAACATTGGAGAGGAACGCACCTATACCGTAATTGGTGTCATTAAGAACTTCAATTTCGAATCACTGCGAAATGAAATCAATGCACTTAGCATTATGCCAGGTAATTCAGGGAGCAGATTGAACATAAAACTCAACTCGGGAAATCTAGAACAGACCTTGGCCCAGATTAAAGGCGTCTGGAATGAAATGGCCCCAGGTCAACCTTTTTCTTACTATTTTTTGGATGATTCATTTAACGACAGTTATGAGGCAGAACAGCGTCTTGGTCAAATTTTTATGTCTTTTACCATATTGTCCATTCTTATCGCTTGTTTGGGATTATTTGGTCTAGCGGCCTTCAATGCTCAAAAGCGAGTTAAAGAAATTGGAGTGCGTAAAGTACTTGGCGCCAGTGTCAGACAAATAACCTATCGCCTCTCCGTTGATTTTCTCAAGTTGGTGGGCATCGCCATTTTGGTCGCCTTACCTCTTGGTTGGTTTGCCATGGACCGTTGGTTGGAAGATTTTGCCTTTCGCATAAACATTCCGTGGTGGGCACTGCTATCAGCCGCACTACTTGCAATTACAATAGCTATCGCTACAGTTAGCTGGCAGAGCATAAAAGCTGCAATGGCCAACCCGGTAAAAAGTCTTCGTGCAGAATGAACCAATAATTAAAAACAGCGACCATGTTCAAGAACCATCTCAAAATTGCTTGGAGAAATTTAGTGAAGAACAAGAAGTATAGCTTCATCAATTTGGTGGGATTGAGTATTGGTATGGCCTGTTATATTCTGATTGCGCTATTTATCCAATATGAAATCAGTTTTGACCGTCATCATGAGAAGGCCGACAGAATATATCGCATAGCACAACAACAAATAGGTAATGAATATCGCGGTACTGATAAATTTGCCCTTGCACCCCTACCCTTGTCAGAAGCGTTGGTCAATGATTACCCAGAAGTCGAAGCTGTTGCCAACGTAAACCAAGATTTTACACTATTGGTCAATGGCGCAGAATCATATCCAGAACAAGGCCTTTTGACAGATGCCAATTTTTTTGATGTATTCAGTGTTCCACTATTACAGAGCAATCAAGAAGCCATTTTTGAAGATATTAATACCATCGTACTTACCGAATCGCTTTCAAAAAAAATCTTTGGTTCAGAGTCTCCGATTGGAAAATCACTTTCCTATGCCGCAAATAGAAACATGATTGTCACCGGACTAATTCCGGACCCACCAAAGAACCAGCACTTAAACTATAGTTATCTTGTTTCATACAAAATCAGGGGGTATTATCCACAAGACGTGGGCAATTGGGTAAGCAATAATTACCATGCCTATCTAACACTAAAAGAAGGAAGTGACTACTTGGCTTTACAAAAAAAGATGAAGTCATATGATGCCATAGCGAAACCTGCGTATGAAGCATTAGGGTTCAAATTCTCTCCAAATTATCTCCTTCAACCGCTAAAGGACATTCATCTTTACTCCAACATGAATATGGAAATTGGAACCAACGGTGATATCCGCTATATCTACCTTTTTGGTGCAATTGCCTTGATAATTTTAGTTTTAGCCTCCATTAATTATATAAATCTGGCTATTGCTAAGTCGGCAAAAAGAGCAAAAGAGGTAGGTGTTTCGAAAGTTTTGGGTGCTAAAAAAGGAAGCCTCATCGTACAATTCTTAGGGGAGTCTTTTTTATTGACCGTGGCCAGCGCCGTAGTAGCAATCGTAATTACCTATGCCGTACTACCTTCTTTTAATACGCTTCTTAACCAAGAAATTCCCTTTGATTTTGTGGGTAGCTGGTGGGTGCTATCATTGATGGTATTTATAGCCTTGTTGATTGGTGTTTTTTCAGGCTTGTACCCCGCTTTCATTCTCTCTTCACTCTCACCTGTAAAGGCCCTAAAAGGCAATTTTATGAAAGATAAAAAGGAAGGTGGATTCTTAAGAAATACTTTGGTCGTAGGGCAGTTCGTTGTTGCAATTGCATTGGCAATCGGAAGCGTCATTATCTATCAACAACTATCCTTTATTCAAAATAAGAAGTTGGGATATTCGAAGGAACAGGTGATTCACGTTCCGTATTTCAATGAAGAAATAGGGCAACGTAAGGAGTTGATTAGACAACAGCTATTGAATCACCCTAGCATCAAAAAGGCGTCTATTAGCACTCAACTACCCATGAATATCACCAGTCAGGGTATCGTAAACGAATGGGATGGCAATAATGGCTCCGAAGAACTCTTTGTTTACCGCTGCTATGTCGATCGTCATTTTATGAATCTTTTTGAAATGGAAATGGTTGAAGGTCGTCCCTTCGCTAAAGACTTTCCTTCAGATTCTGTACCAAGCTACATCTTGAACGAGGCCGCAGTAAAAAAGATAGGCTGGAAAACGGCAGAGGGCAAACGGTTTAGAGATGGCACCGTAATCGGTGTAGTCAAAGATTTTCACCTACAGACTTTTGATTTGACCATAGAGCCCTTATTTATTACCATGCCGAATATCGCTCAACTCGATAATTTTGGACAGGTAATTCTGAAGGTAGATTTACAAGACTACGCATCTACCAAAAAGTTTATTGAAAACACGCTTGGCGAAATTGTTCCTTTGGCCAATTTTGAAGCCAGGTTTATGGAAGATTCGTACACACAGCTCTATGACAAAGAAACGCGATTGAGTCGGGTTTTCAACATATTTACGGTATTGGCACTTTTCATAGCTGCAATGGGACTTTTTGGCCTGGTTTCTTACAATGTAATTCAACGAACCAAAGAAATCGGTATTCGAAAAGTGTTGGGTTCATCCGTAGTTGGAATCATGAATTTAGTGGCAAAAGACTTTCTTAGACTAGTTGTAGTGGCCATACTGATCGCTATACCTATAGCCTTTTTCATAATGAACAATTGGCTTCAAGACTACGCCTATCGCACCGAAATAAAATGGTGGGTATTTCTATTGGTTGGTGTCGGTGCCATAGCCATTTCATTTATTACCATTTGCGTCCAGAGTTTTCAAGCGGCCAACGCAAATCCAATCAAAAGCCTGAGAACGGAATAAACCTCAGCGAAATGCCTTTAAATACAAGCATTGATCTTGTAAAATAATTGTACATGATTTGTCAAAATATTTGACACATTAAATTCGCTTAGTTTTTCAATGCTTTGATTATCAGTGTTTTGTTTTTTGGCACAATAATTTATAGTTAATTATTATCAATCAAAAAACGAACGGGAATGATAAAAAACCATTTCAAAATTTCGCTGCGAAACCTGTGGAAAAACAGAATGCTCTCCTTTTTAAATCTTGTTGGTCTGAGCATTGGGGTTTCAAGTGTTTTAACCCTACTTTTTTCAGTATATGCCTATTACACGGCTGACGATCACATTCCTGTTCCAGAGCAAATCTATTATCTAAAAACACAGTTGAACGATGGTACTGAATATAGGGAAGTGGCCTATCCTTTATTGGACGAGTTGGTCAATTCATCTCCTGAAGTTATTGCAGGTACCCATTTGCACAGTTGGGGCAATATTTGGCTGGAAAATGAAAACGATGAATTTCAGCACAGAACTGATTATGCGGATCCGGAATTTTTCGAGGTTTTC